>JAKLZD010000132.1 GCA_024256245.1 Candidatus Methylarchaceae archaeon HK01M | reverse complement strand
ACAATCATAGATATGGAGAGAGATATAGCGATGCGTGTAATATGGAAGCCCGAAACTACTGTCAAGCAGATAAAAGAATTTGATAAGACCTGGTTCCTAGAGAAGTATTAGTTCGTAAAAGAAACGTGCCTTCTAAACTCATATATCTATTCTTCAGTACACCTGAGGAGATAGGGCTGAACCTATCATTCTAGCTTTGGCTCGCCCGATACCTATCTATATCCATAAAAAGAAGAAATTATTTCTATTTATCAGAATATAGTTTACAATGCTTTGAAGTTATCACCCCAAGAGGTGTAAGCTCTAAGCATATCTTGTGATACGCTCGGTTTTCTCATCTTCAGGATATTTTTAAAGTCGTCTTGAGTTATCTCCCTAGGTTGTGAGGATTCTTCGCAAGCTTCTCCACAGTCAAAGAGCTCTGAGACTACTCTTATCTGGACAGCTTGGCATATATCTCGAATATCACTGCCAGAGTAGCCTTCTGTCATCTTTGCGAGCTCCAGTAGGTTGACTTTTAGATCGAGCTTTAGAGGTGATGTATAGAGCGTTAACATCTCCATCCTCGATTTCAAGGTTGGAAGGGGTATATGAATTCGCTTCTGGAAGCGCCTTAAGAAAGGCCAATCCAACGACCAAGGCTTATTGGTAGCCCCTATGACATATAAGTGGAACCTCTTACCTTTGTCTATTATCCCATCCATCTCCTTAAGAAATTGATTTCTTACTCGAATCTCTCCCCCGACTTCTTGTGACCTAGATCCAAGCATCGAATCCAGCTCATCTATGAAGATGATTACAGAACTATACCCTTCAGTCATCTTTCTTGCTGAATTGAAGAGCTTAGCCACATTCTTCTCTGCTTCTCCTAACCATTTTGACATTATAGTGGCTGCATCTATAGTTATAAAGTTGCTATCGATCTCTAAAGCCGTAGCTGCCGCAAGCATGGTCTTGCCACAACCGGGAGGACCAAAGAGTAAAATCCCTCTAGGCCAACCCAATGGGAAAAGGTCTGGCCTCTGTGTCGGGAATATTATCGATTCTCTTACAGCTCTCTTCGCTTCATCTAGGCCTATTACTTCATCCCACTTTACATTGGGCTTTTCCTTTAATACGAGATCGTTGTAAGATGCCTTCAAAGATTCGACCATTTTAGGTGCTTGGCTAGAGGTAGGGCCAATTCCAGGTTTAGGTTCGCTTAATACCCCCTCAGAGTCATCCTGTATGACACCGTGTGTTGAATGAAGGGCTTTGATCCTTTCTTGGTAGGCTCTGGCTCTCTCTAGGTAAAGCTTGTTCAACCTATATTCAGGATAAAGTTTCGATAATTTTATCAAAGTGGAGATAGATTTTTGATACATAACTATAGCCATACCATGAGCGCCCTGAGAGTCTAGGCGAATGGCCTTTGAAGCATACTCGCCAGCTGCATCTTCTAATTCTTTAGCTACCATCATACTCAACTTATATCACTTAACCAACTTTTTCCGAATCCGGCTTTGCCTTCAGAGGCAAGTCTCTGAATCGACGCTCAAATTCATCCACTGGCATATTCAGAAAATTTGAAGCGTTAAATATATTTAAGTTAGCCTTGTGTTCATAGATATAGTCGACCATCGCTTTATCGAGCTTTAAATTTTTAGGCAATAAAGGAGAAGATGTAAGTCGTTGTTCATCGACTGTCTCTCCAGTTACCAACATAACTACCTTCTTTGCATCCTCAACAACGGTCTTATCCTTTGTTGATAAGATCGACTCCAAAATCTCTTCCTGCATAACTTTCTTTTCAACATATTTTATGGCTTCTTCGACCAACTCTTCTCCTTCTTCTGTCTTCAGATCGATATTCAATACAGGAGAAACTTTTTGTAATTTGACTAAAGTTTCATTTAATGTAGAGTTAAATTCATCGAAAAAGCTCTCGACTCTAGGTAATAGCCAAGACGCAGACTTGCCTACATCTTCCACAACTTTTAGGGCAGAGCTTAAATTATAGATAACTTCTCTCATTTCACTCACTGTCTCTAGCCTTATTATGATCTGGGCTAGGGCCAACTCACTTGCATCGACTATCCGAACTACATTTTCAAGTGTTGAATACTCTACTGTATAGAGATCGACTTTAGCATCATTTTTACGCTCAGTCTCCCTTTTTATGATCTCTAGAAGACTTTTACAGCGAATGTTCAACCTATACTTAATGTTATTAAGATTTATTCTACGTACTTCTATCTCTTTTACAGCCGATGATAGCTTGACCTTCAGCCCATCGTTCTCATCCTTTGATAGTGATCTGAAGGAGTTCAACAAACCCTACCCCTAAATTTAACATAAAGCATTCTAGTGGAGAGTAAATAAAACCTCTTGAATGACTCTTACTATTTCTTCTTAAAGAAAAGAAAAAGGGCAGACAAACATCTCCCCAGTCGTCTCTAGAAGGACCAAGCTTTCTGAAACTTATAGGGACCATGGCTGTCATGCCCATCTTCGTATTCATTCTATTCCAGACCTTCGGTAGAGGGGAGCTTGTCGCCCATGGGTAACTCTGGGAACTTCTCCTTCATCCTCTCCTCTGCTACTATGGAAGCCTCAGATATTATCCTTTCAGCATCTTCGTTGGCTGCTTCGAAGTTGAGTGTGTAACCGCCCAGCTGCCCTGCATCTACGAGGATGCTGCTGAGCAGACCGCTGATCTCTCCTATCTCTCGATCCGCCTCTGGCAGTACGCTGCCTAGGCCGGACTTCACGTTTCTTATAACAGCCATAGCAGGAGTAAGTGTGACTACTACATCACCGAGCTCCTGGACAGTATTCAAACGCAGAACTATCTGCTCAAGAGCGATCTTGGCCTGTGTGACCATCTTGTTCATCTTTCTTATTTCAGCGAGCTCGTTTGCGAAGACCGATGCATGTTGCATATCATGTCTTTGAATTGCCTGAACCACCTTGTTAAAGATAGCGTTGTCTCTATCCTTCAATCTGGTAGTGGTAGAATCGAGCTTTGAGACCTGGGCCTGAATCTGCCTTATCGCTGCGTCTAACCTTGGCTTCAGAGGACCTGCCGGTCTTATGGTCTCCTTGATCTTCTCACCGATGGTTGGAGATGAGGATTTTGCCCATCTATCGGCAAATTGTGGCATCTTCTCTTAAACACCTGATAGATGATGGAAGTCTGTTAGTGATAAGAAAGAGAGTATAGAAAATTAAACCAAATAGTAAAATGGCATATGAAATGAGTCCGGGGGCTCTTTAAGGATCGTGTAGATGAAGATTATTCTAAAGCCCATCACTATAATGAAAATCTACTGAAGCTCATTTGAGAATATCCTTAAAAAAATAAGATATTTTAATGAAACTGTAGACTGTCCTCCCATACATGAACAAAAAGTTGATTCCCAATTTACATAACTATTTCAATGTGAAACTATATGGATCGTATCTATCTCGAAATATCGCTTTGTGAGAAGTCTTACTTTCTCCGCGTTCTTTCCACCTTTTCCAACAGCAGCGCCTTTATGCCTTCGGTTTACAACTATTACACCAATCTTACTACCATCTAACTTCTCTGTAAGTCTTATATCGTAGATGTATCTGTGGTTGAGAGCATTTCCTATAAACTCCTTTGGGTCATTGGAGTACTCTACAAGCTCAACTGGCTTTCCAATCAGCTTTTCCAATGTTTTGATAGAGTGACCGTTCTTACCTATGGCCAAGCCCATTTCTCCGCTATTCACGACGAATATTACTCGGTTCACCTTATCATCTATAATACAATCTTTGACTGTAGCACCACTAACGCTCTGAAATAAGGAGATTAATCTTAACTCATCAGAAGTCAATTTGATTTTTTCCGTCATGCTAGACACACTATGTAATTAAAGGTCGACAGCACACATATATTTAAAGTTGAATTTAAGTTTTTTAAAAAAGGTATTAGGTATAAAGGTGAAAAAAACAAGAATTAGACCTAACGGTAAAAGGACGAAGTGAAGAGAAAAATAAAACTCAAAATTATTTATGCTTGCTCGATAAGGGTCGAGAGATCTACTGCTCCAGATAACTTTATTGATATCGCAGATATGAGGAAGGGTTTACCACAGATCCTGCCAAGATCCATGGAGGTCCCTTTAAATTCTGTAAATGGTACAGAAAAAGATTTACACGTATCAACGACCTCCGAGATTCGTTCTTTGGATAGAGACAATGAATAGATCACGAGCTTTGATCCTTTTATAGATCTGGATACTTCCTTTGTACCAATAACGACCTTTCCAGTCTTTATAACTGCCCTTAAACTTTTTTCAAGGTTCTTTTCGCTAATCACTCTTATCACTTTTCATAAAGAGGTCGATCATACCGGTGCCTACAGGTATGGGAAGGCCGACGATCACGTTCTCGGTCACGCCTTTTAACTCTTCTACTTCGCCCTTTACAGACGCTTCGACTAGAGTAGGAACTGTTATCTCAAAAGCAGCTCTAGCAAGTACACTGGGCTTTTGTCCAGCAATTCCGTGCCGCCCTATCGACTGGAAGAAACCTTTAGAAGTCATAAGGTCTGCTACAAGTAATATATGCCTAATATCGACTTCAAGACCCTGTTCGTCCAAAGTGCTCATTATCTCTTTTATATGAGCTGCCCTAGCTGCCTCTATACCCAGCGCTGTCTCTATCTCGTAAATGTTGTTGGTAGTTGTATGTGAAAGATCTACCCCTGGGATCTTTAGTACTTTTGCTAAGTTAGAGCCTGCCGTTTGCATCATCCATTCATCACCTTTCTTTATGATAGTGATATGATCGATACCAGGGACTCCTTTTACACGCATACTCATTATCTTGTCTTTTAAGACAGATAATGTTGAGAAATCGGCGCCTTCCATCGTAACGGAGATAGCTCCTTCTTCATCTACTTCCACTTTACGTTTTCCGCTCTTTAGGGATATAGCTTTAACGATTTGTTCAGGACTAGAATCTCTTTCTTGAAGTGCTTCTTGGTCTAAAAATAGATTGATCTCGTAGCCCCTTTCACCATAGCTTATCTCACTATAGCCGACCAGATCGGAGACTTTAGTCAATAGTATTTCCTTTGCTATTTTAAGGGCACTCTCCTCGCTAGACCTATGCTCGTCATCGAGATAGATATCCATAGACGGTGTTGAAGGTTGCTTTCTTGCATCAACGAGCTCGATAAGCCTAGGTAAGCCCAATGTGACATCCCTCTCCTTTACACCTGCAAAATGGAACGTCCTCAAAGTCATCTGTGTACCTGGCTCACCTATAGATTGCGCAGCGACTACTCCACAAGCCTCTCCAGGTTCGATGGTTGCCCTATCTAATTGCTCCACAACTTTTCTGCAAACATTCTTGTTTCCTGAAACGTTTAAAGGAATCTTAAGTAAAGAAGCCTTTAGGTCTTGGATTAGTTTGATGTTGAGTTGCCCTTCGTATTTATTTACAATCTTTTCCAATTGTTTTTCTTCTACTGGTTTTTCGCTCTTATTGACCAACGCCTCAATTTCGACTAAGTGTTCCACATTCACAGCTTTTCCATGGTCACTCTTGGCTGGATCGACACCGTCTTCGCCATACAAGAACTCAACAATGTTGCCAAAGGGGTCTCTAACAGTTAAGTCGTATTCTACCTTTAAATGTTCAAGAGCATTTATAAGACGCCTCTGCATGTAGCCGCTTTGTTGAGTTCTTACAGCTGTATCTACCAACCCTTCACGCCCGCCTATAGCATGGAAGAAAAATTCAGTTGGATTCAACCCATCCCTATAATTGGATCGAATAAATCCCTTTGCATCTGGTGTTCGATCCCAAAGTGAAAAATGAGATAGAGCCCGACCATGGTAACCCTTTTCTATACGCTTTCCCCTCACAGATTGCTGCCCTAATGCAGCGGTCATCTGTCCAATATTCAAGCTCGAGCCTCTAGCGCCAGTTCTAGCCATTACCACACCACTATTATCTAGAGGAAAGGCCTTGTCAGCGGTCCGTCCCACACGATCTCTGGCCCCTGCCAATTCATTTACGATATAAAATTCAAGAGTCTCTTCTAGAGAGAGTCCACGAACTGTTTTGAGCGTTCCTTGATTGAATTGGTCGATGGATTCTTTAATTTTTCTATAAGAATTCTTAATTTCATTATCTATCATCTTCTTAGCTTCTTCATCAAGTATCAATCCATCGTAACCATAGGAGAAGCCATACTTTGTGATGAAAGACTTAAGGATAGAAAGTATCGAGTTCAAGAAATTACGAGCTACATCAATACCATAGTCTTTAGCTATCCTATGGAGAACGCTATCAGGTTCTTCGGCTCCAATAGCAGCCCTATCTATTGAACCACTGAGTAATTTACCGTCCTTGATCATTATATCTCTGACAGATGCACCTTTTCCCGAGCTTTTAGTCCATTTAGAGGTCATGGTATAGTTGAAATCTTTAGGCAAAAACAAGGAGAACAGTTGTATACCCGTGTAAAGCTCTCTCGGCTCATTGATCTCTGGTTTAGGCAGAGGCCCATTATATCCGCCTGCAAGAGCCAAATTGGAGAACTCTTCTTTTATTAGGAGTGTCTCTGGCTTAGTTAATAGGTAGGCAGCAGTGATGAAATCCCTTATAGCACCTATTATTGGGCCACCATACCTTGGGGATAATATCTGTTGCTGAACTTTCATCAAAGTTAAGGCTTCTGATCTTGCCTCTTCACTTTGGGGCACATGTAGATTCATCTCATCCCCATCAAAGTCTGCGTTATAAGGTGGGCAGACAGCTGGATGTAGTCGAAAAGTCCTAAAAGGTAGCACCTTAACGTAATGAGCCATGATAGACATCCTGTGCAATGAAGGTTGTCTATTGAAGATCACTATATCCCCATTCATTAGATGCCTCTCAACTACAAAGCCTGGGGCGAGTGTATTGGCAAAAGTCTCCTTATCACTAACGTAATCGAGCCTTATCTTCACCCCATCAGGACGGATTATATAATTTGCCCCTGGATACTTAGAGGGCCCATTAATGACCAAGTTCTTCAAGAACCCTTGGTTCCAAGAGGAGACTTTTTCTGCAACAGTCACCTTCTTGGCTACTTCAAGAGGTACTCCAACTTCAGAGATGTCTAGGCTTGGGTCTGGTGAGATGACAGTCCTGCTGGAGAAGTCGACACGCTTGCCCGATAAACTACCCCTGAAACGACCTTCCTTTCCCTTAAGACGTTGGCTGATAGTCTTCAAAGGACGGCCTGATCTATGGTGGGCTTGTGGTATTCCAGAGACCTCGTTGTCGAAGTAAGTAGTCACATGGTATTGGAGTAAGTCTACCAAATCTTGAACGATCAAAGGAGGAGTACCCGATGCCTTACTCTCTCTAACTCTTTGGTTTACCCTTAATATATCGACGAGTTTATGAGTCAGATCGTCCTCAGACCTTATCCCAGATTCGAGAGTAATAGATGGTCTAACAGAAAGTGGGGGAACAGGTAAGACCTGTAATATGAACCATTCTGGCCTCGCTGATCTTGGATCGAAACCTAAAAGCTTAAGATCAATATCAGGAATTCTTTCGAACCTCTCTCTTATAGCTATAGGTAACAACCTTATCGCCCCACCCTCTTCTGTTATTTCATGGAAGATGGTAGGCTTTGTGAACTCTATCTCATATTGCTGTTTACCGCAGTGGGGACAGATTTTGATTTTCTTCGCCTTAGCCATCATCTCCTTTGGGATCTCTTCTTTACATTTTGGCGTAAAAGTGCATTCATTGGTGAATCTTTTCCTATAGCTTTCTAGTTCAGCCTCAGAGATTAGGAGCCGGCCACAAACTCGGCAGATCGAAAGAAGTAGTTTATAAATGACTTTAACAAAGGCTATATGTAACACCGGCTCGGCCAGTTCTATATGGCCATAATGGCCTGGACATCTTGCAGTAGTATTTCCACAAGTAGCGCATTTTTGGCCGGGTTCTAATGTTCCAAGTCTGTTATCCATGAGTCCACCTTGAATTGGTATTCCATCTTCATCGTAAGTTTCAGGGGTAGTTATTTCAGCAACAGAGTATTTTCTGATCTGGTTTGGGGAGAAGACTGTAAATTTGATGGAATCTATAGTTTTAACGGATTCTTCGAGATACATTATCCAATCCCTCAAACTTTACCTTTTAAGATTAACTTAGGCACGATGTTTAGACTTATCATTTCTTGCAATAGAAGCTTAAATGCGTATGCGACTGCAACCGTCGATATCTCTGCCGATTCGCCACAGACCCTACATACATATTTCCTCTGCCTTGTATCATAATATGCTATCAGACCACATCTCTCACAGACATGAAGCTCGGTTCTATCAGATTCATCGAGTAGCCTATCCTTAAGAACCATTGATGCGCCATAGGCTATCAAGCAGTCCCTTTCCATCTCCCCGAACCTTAACCCACCACCTCTTGCTCTACCTTCGGTAGGTTGCTTTGTAAGCATCTGCACTTGCCCTCTTGCCCTGGCATGAATTTTATCTGCAACCATATGATGAAGTTTTTGATAGAATACTACACCAATAAAGATATTCGTTTTATATTGCTTACCGGTCTTTCCATCATACATTACCTCCATCCCTAATGGTTGAAAACCTGCTTCAGTCAATATCTTCCCTACTTTCTCAGTCTTTTCTCCAATAAATGCGGTACCATCAACAGAAACACCTTTTATCGCGGCTACTTTTCCCGTGATAGATTCAATGAACTGACCGACGGTCATTCTTGATGGGAAGGCATGTGGATTTATGATGATATCGGGAACGATTCCATCTTTGGTATAGGGCATATCTTCTTGATTTACTAAGAGGCCTATCACGCCCTTCTGCCCGTGTCTAGAGGCGAATTTATCTCCTATCTCAGGGACTCTCATATCCCTAACCCTTATCTTAAACATCTTGCCACCATCCACGCTCTCGGTAAGGAATACACTGTCTACTACCCCTGATTCCGAGGGTCTTACCGCTACAGAAGTATCTCGCCTATATGGGCCCTTTATCTCGAACTCTCTATATTCTTCCATAAACCTAGGCGGGCTGGTCCGCCCTATGACTACATCCCCACCATATACATTAGCTTCATGCATAACCACGCCATCAGATTCTAAAAGACGGTAGTACTTCTCACCACGATATCCTCTTACATTGGTATCTGATGAAGGTATCGTGAATTCATCTTTCATGCCACCCAGATATTGTTTGGCTTCAGCCTCGTAAAGTCTATAAAAGAATGTGCGTGCGAGTCCTCTATCCACAGAAGACTTGTTCATGACTATAGCATCTTCTATGTTATATCCTTCATAAGATAGCACGGCGACGATACAGTTCTGTCCTGTAGGTCTCTCGTCATATTTTATTAAAGATGATGAACGCGTCTCAACTAGAGGTTTTTGAGGGAATGCTAGCAGATGGCTCCTCACATAAGTAGAGAAGGGAAAAGTAGGTAATGAGAAACCTAACGACTGTTTAGCCATGGCGGATTCGTATGTATTTCGTGGTGATTGGTTATGCTCAGGATATGGTATTATAGAGCTTGCAACTCCAAATATAGCGGAAGGTATCAATTCGAGGTGAGTGTGCTTCTCGGTCAGAGAGTTTGCATCGATAGCCACAAGACAGTTCTCTTCTTCGTTCGCATCGATCAGCTCTATCACACCATGTTCTAGTAGATTACGCCAAGTGAGCTCATATTTTGATACACTTTCTATTATCTTATTGTTCAAAAGCGGTTTCCCATCTTCCACTACAATTAGGGGCCTCATAACTCGTCCAGAGCGCACAGACATGTAAACTCTTTTAGTTCCTCTTGGGTCCTTCGGTACGTAAAGATAGACACTAGCGTCTGGATTTATCAACCCCTTCCTACGTAGCTTCCTGAAATCTGATGCAAAAGATTCGCCATCCTCCACGTAACCTATTAAACGACCTTCTAAGAAGACTTTGCATCCATCCCTTCTTAGGTCTGCACTACTTTCTGGAACAGGCTTTACCCCTAGCTCCGATAATTTTTCTAAGATATCAGACTCTGGGGCGCTGACAGAGATTATGGTTGAGAGAGCAAGATTTTTGACAAGACCACAGTTAGATCCCTCTGGAGTTTCGTTGGGGCAGATTCTGCCAAAGTGAGTTCCATGAAGGTCCCTGGCCTCATAATTCGGCTGGCTTCTGCTCAAAGGGGACTGGATGCGCCTTAGATGGCTTATAGTAGAGAGGTAGTTCGTTCTATCAAGAAGTTGGGTAACCCCAACTTTACCCCTACCCCAATTGCCCGTTGCTGTGGAGTTACGTAATTTGTCTGTGATTATACCAGGTCTTATCGCAGCCCCAACCGCATTGATGCCACGCCTCTGACCCATCTTCTCAAGCTGATACTTCATATCCCTTACCATATTACGAAATGCAGTTCTGAATAGATCCGCTATCATCTCCCCAGCGAATTTGATGACTTTGTTGCCATAATGGTCTCTATCGTCTATTTCTATCCACCCAAGCTTCAGTTCAAAAAGCTTAGATACAGCTTCACCCAGGAATATGGCCTTACTTATACGATCTTCTGACGATCTGCCCAAATGTGGCAGAAGACTCCAATCGAGTAATGATTGTGCCCTCCTTATCCTAAATTCATCAAGCATCCCATACGCGATTCTATTGCCTATGTAGGTCAAGGCTAACTCTGGCGTCATTATATTACTTGCCTTGTCAAAAGATACATCTAGGAAATTCTGAACCTCTGGTTTAAGTGATACTATCTCAGCTATCTCTTTATCAGATTGAAGTCCTAGAGCTCTCATTATTATTATGAAGGGAAGTTCGACGGGAGACGTTGGAACCTTGATGTAAAGAGCGCCATCTCGCTTCAGTGTTATTTCAAGCTTCGCTCGATAACCGACTATCGATGAGTAGACCTTAGCCTTGTATAAGGAGGCACTTCCACTTGTCTCATAATCTACTAAGATCTTATTGGGGATAAGGTCCTCAAGCCCAACTATGACTCTCTCAGAACCATTGATAATGAAGTAACCTCCAGGGTCATCTGGATCTTCGCCGACTCGGATTAAATCCTCTCTACTCATTCTGTGAAGGGGGCATAAAGAGGACCTTACCATAATCGGTAGGTCTCCGATATAATGGCTTTGAAACTCTCGAATGGAACCATCCTCTACTATGCTCATCTCCAAGTGTACCGGCGAAGTGTAAGTAAGATCGCGCAATCTAGCCTCTTTCGGTAGAATGTTACTAACGGAGCCGTCAATCTCCACAACCCTAGGCGATCCGATGGAAACTCTACCAAACTTTACCTTATAAGGACCCCCTATTGCTTCGATCTCCACTTCCCCAACATCATCGATTACATTCTGGATGTCTTTCTGGACAAATTCATTATATGAGTTCAGGTGCTGACGAGCAACCCCCTCTCTCTCAACTATATCTCGCAGTATAACCCAAGGATCGTATTCTTTAGACATTTCCATAGTTACTCCTCCACCACATAACGGAAAAAAATGGTTTCTCCTGCTGTTGCACTCTTCCTTATAATCTTTATCAGATCACCAGGCTTGGCCCCTATCTCCTTGACGACTGGATCGGTGCTCAAGATATAAGGGAATTGGTCTATCTTAGCATTATATCTTTTAAGAACTTCTTCTATTTCTTCAGGTGCTAACACTTCATGCCTGGGTACAAGTATATGCTCAGTCACTTTTACACGTATTTCTCCTTCAGAATTCTTCTTCATTATAATCACCCAATTAGAGTATATATACTACTTGTGACGTAAAATAGGCAGGAACACTAAACAATAGCATTGGCTTGTTATATTTAAATCTTTACATTACAAAGGGCACGGTTTCAGATCTTTGCCTTAAAGCATAAATTAATAAAACGCAACTTACACCCTGATCGACCCTATCTGACTTGCATAGAAGATCGAAACTATTTATTGAATAAAATCTGACTGCCCTTCGAAATTACTATAGGATTGATGTTTATCTAAAGTCATCTCTATACTAATACAGCCACTCAAAGGATAGATGTAGGGCGAAATACAAAATTAGAGCGTTAGATTAAAAGAACAATTTAAGCAGTCCCAATTTTGCTTTCAGAGTTTTCTTCTTTTTACTATATCTACCCATTCTGTAGACTGTACTCCCACATACAGAACATGTACCCTTAACAGCTGGCCTATTGTTCTTCAAAATCACTTGTTTAGGATTCTTGATTTCCCTTTTCGTCCTACACTTTACACAAAATGCTTGAACCATCTTTATCCACTCATTAAACACTCACGACTCATCTACTCACACATAAAAAGATACGTATCTAATTTCTCATACTTACGCGTAAAACATTATTTATGGGATAGTAAGAGGTTTGCGCCCTAAATGTTAAATCTCAATCCAATCATTCCTTTATGATGTAATCTCTTAATCCAATTACACTTTAGATAATTCCTCCTTCTTCAATCGATATAATGCATTTAAGGCTTCATCATGCCTATCTGAGGAGTAGTGTACGTTTAGCTTTGATACCTTTATATTCTTCCTGCAATACTTGCATGTGAATCTTTTGCGCGCGATGGTGAGTTGAAATTGTCTACAGTCTGGGCATCCTACTACCAGATACATCTACATCACTTGATACTTTTATGATCTTCTCACCTTTATGTATAATATGCTCGATTCATAGTATAGTTCATAGAGTTTTTTTTGGAACCTTCATTACTCTTTCTTCTTTTCCTTATAATTAGCTAGTAGAGAGAGTGTCTACTTTTATAACCAACAACTATGTATCTTTTACTATTGAAAAGACTCTTTGAACGATTCGAGTCAAATCTTACCTACAAAGATCCACTGTATATTTTTTGGGAAGTTACTAAAAACATAAATGTAAAATAAGGATATCACGATATCTGAACTACACCAAAAAACCAGTTTGTGAGATTCTTCTATATTTGTTCATTTTACAGCCTATCGTGATTTTATGGACTGCCCCCTTTTTGATATCCAAATTAAATATAACAACTGAAGTACAAGAATGCATCCTCCTTCTTAGTGATGGTGTTGTTCATGTTTTTTAGGTTCTTCCTTTATTATCTTTGATAGATATCTTTTAGGATTCTTCTTAAATTCCTCTTCGCAGTCTTCTGAACAGAAATAGATAACGTATCCCCCATATTTTAACTTGCTGTAAGCCTTTTCGGGTTCCACCTTCATTCCACAAACCGGGTCGGTGGTTATATGCTTTTTCTCTACAAACTTTTCAACACTCGGTTCGTACTTTCTCAAGGTCTGGCTATTAAAGGCAACTATGGCGGTGCTCATGGACATAAACAAGGCCCCCACCGCAGGACTTACGATTATTCCGAAATTATACAAGATACCAGCTGCTAGAGGTATAGCGAAGATATTATAACCCGATGCCCACCACAGATTCTGAACCATCTTTGAGTATGTTTTCTGTGAAAGGTCAGTAACCTTTGAAACGTCAGTAGGGTCATTTTTCACAAGGATTATATCTGCACTTTCTATGGCTACATCAGTTCCAGCACCTATGGCGATACCAACATCTGCCGTAACAAGAGCGGGAGCATCGTTCACGCCATCGCCAACCATAGCAACTTTATAGCCTTTTTCCTTCAAGAGCTTGACCTTTTCTGCTTTCTCGTCGGGCAAGACTTGGGCAAAGTAGTCGTCTATACCAAGTTCTTTCGCAACCCACCGGGCGACCTCTTCAGCATCCCCTGTGAGCATGTAGACCTTTAACCCTATCTCCTTTAATCTTCTGACCGCTTCGTAGGATTCCTTTCTTATCTTATCAGAAAGCCCGAAAGCACCTATGAGTCTACCATCAGCCATAGTAAAAACAACAGTTTTGCCCCGTTCCTGAAGTTCCTTTATCCTCTGATCTTCTATCTTTATCTTCATTTCTTTCAGAAGGTTTGGGCTTCCTACATAGACTTCTTTCCCTTCAACTTTTCCATAGGCACCTTTACCGGGAATTGACTTGAATTCCTTCACTTGAGGAATCTCTATACCTCTTTCCTTTGTGTATTCCACGATAGCTGTTGCGATTATATGTTCCGAGTTCAGTTCGACACTTGAAGTGAGTTTTAAAAGTTCATCTTCAGGCGTCAAGGAGATTACGTCACTAACTCCGAACTTGCCTTCTGTTAACGTCCCAGTTTTGTCAAAGACGATAGCGTTCACATCCTTGACCATCTCAAAGGCTCTTCTGTCCCTGATTAGGATTCCGCTTTTTGCAGTTATAGAAGTAGATAGGGCGACAACAAGAGGTATTGCTAGACCGAGGGCATGAGGGCAGGCTATAACGAGAACTGTAACGGATCTTTCAAGGGCAAAAGAGGGTGTTGAAAGAAGAAACCATGTTATGTAGGTCACTATTCCCACTCCAAGGGCAACATAAAAAAGAAGGGCAGATGCTCTGTTTGCAAGATCTTGAGTTCTAGACCTACTTTCTTGAGCTTGTCTTACAAGTTTTATCACCTGTGATAAATAGGTTTCTTCACCTGTCCTTTCTATTCTTACCTTTAAAACGCCTTCTCCGTTTATTGCACCACCTATCACTTTATCTTTTGTCTCTTTATGAACGGGTTTCGATTCTCCTGTCAAAAGGGCTTCATTGACGAAGGATTTCCCCTCTATTACAAGGCCATCGGAAGGTATCTTTTCTCCAGGACGAACAAGAACGACTTGGTCAGTCTTTAACTGTGAAACTGGGACGTCTGTAATTTCACCGTTTTTGACAAGGTGGGCTGTTGTAGGCATTATCTTGACGAGCTCTTCCAATGCCCTCGAAGCTCCAAGAATGCTTTTAGCCTCTATCCAATGCCCAAGAAGCATTACATCTATAAGAGTTACAAGTTCCCAGAAGAAATCCTTCCCAACTATGAGGAAGACTGTTCCTGCAGAATAGAAGAAGGCCACGGATATGGCTGTGCCTATAAGGGTCATCATCCCTGGCTGGCGGGTCTTTACTTCCTGGACTATCCCCTTTAAGAAAGGCCAGCCTCCGTAAAGGTAAACAATTAGGGATAGAAGGAATAAAACCTCTTTCTGAAATGGTATTTTTAGACTAAAACCAAACCATGTCTGGATTGTTTCGGAAAGAAGTAGAATGGGGATTGTAAGTATAATGGATAGCCGAAGCCTTCTTTTGAACTCTTCTATGTGGTGAGCATGGTCTTGGTGGCTATGTTTATTATGGTTTTGATGGTTCATTTTTATCGCTAATCAACTCAGATTTTAGTCTGATATCTATTCTTAAATTCTTCTAAAAATTATTACTGTTAATTTCAACGGTTTCATTCAACTTGAATCCACTTATCCAACACACTCATTTTTTAACCTTCTTTCTACCCTGCGTCCTAAGGCAATATTCTGAAACTCCTTCGCAATGTGGTAACTTACGTTCCAAAATGACGTACATCTGAGCAAACTCGGAAGATAGTTATAAACCAATTCAAAATTAAGCCTAGCAATCAGTCGATTTTATGCTACATCTATGTTATATTTTCTTGCAATGTCTTGTAACGCTTGGGCTAAGTATCTTATCTGATTCCAAGTTAGTCCATAAGTGTTCATCTTCCAAGTCTTTGTGGCGCCTACGAATTCGCCGACGATCTTCCTCTTTTTTAACTCATCACTGAAGAAAAAACCTCTCCTTTTGTGGGTTTGTGCAATCTTATCGAAGCTTCCTCTCGTATCTAACTTAGTTAGAGTGTGTTTCCGCGGTAACTCACTCATTACCTTATTTCCTTGGATCTTTAAAAATTCCTTGACAAAATAATTGATCTTCTCGACTTCTTTGTCCCAATGTTTAACTCGCTCTTTTATGGTAGAAAAACTTGCCATCATTGCTATTAAAGTGGCGCCCATCAAAGTGCAACCCATCATTTCGACTTCTTTAATTCCAAATTTTCTTTTTGTCACATCGCCAACCATCTGAGTCGTTCTAAACACTCTATCTGACCACTCTTCAGTAGTTGCCAAGATGCCAGAAGGCGCAGGGGAGGCAAAACTTTTATGCCCTGAGCCCACCAAAAAATCTGCCCCTATCTCCCTACCATTTACAGGCATAACCCCTATTGTGTAAGCGCCGTTATACATAAATGGGATACCGTAATCTTTCGCAACTCGTGCAACCCCACGAACATCATGCTCATTCCCTAACATGTAATCGAAATGGTCCATCATGATTAGTTTTGGGAAGACTCCCGTCTCTTTCTTCACTTCCTCTATCTTTTTAGCTGTATTTTCCCCAGTGATCACATGATTCTCGTTTAGGGGGACTTCTTTAACTACCCCTTTAGCTGCTTCTACAGCCAAAAATTCTGTGTAATGTGCTAATGAAGAGACAATCACAGAGTCTCCCTTTTCTATCATCGAAGAGACGACGGCTTGAAAGCCTCTTCTTGCACCGGGAACGACCCTTACCTGATCCATTCCCAAGAATTCTGCTAGTTTGACATGGAACTCTTCTATCGGAGGCCTTCGGATTTTATCGAGCCTGAAAGGTTTTCTGCACCAATCACAGGTTGAATAGCCGTCTCCGTAAGAGATAAGAGCCTTCATAGCTTCTGGGGTGAGCCTACCCCCAGGTTGAATCGGATGAATGTTTATGAAGAGTTCTTCTATTGCCCTGATCTCGATATTACCAATGATATCTCTCATGTCATCAGCTCCTTTTCAATAACATTCAAACTCTGTCTTACTTCTTCAAGAATCTCCTTGATCTTCTCCTTCTGTTCTGTGCTAAGCCGATAAGTGGGCTTGGTCTCTCTAAAAATCTGTCTTAAGTCGATCAGGGCAAACAATATTTCGAAGGTTTCTTCTACAGCCTTTTCAGCCATAAGATCACCAATTTATAACTTTCTTATACTACTCCTTCGACACCTTAGTTCGAGTTTCTTTTAATATTTTTGGAGCCGGGGGCAGGATTCGAACCTGCGTAGAGCAGGTCTCTACACATCGAGTCATCTGCAGCCTGCCGCCTAACCGCTCGGCCACCCCGGCAAGTTTGGTTAAGCCTTATCAATGTCTCCACTCCATTTTATAACACTGTTATAGTTTATATATTTAACGATCTATTCAATAATATTCTAATTGGAATATTATTAGCAATAAAATATTAATAATATTAGATTATTATGAGTTATAACATGGTTATAGAAAGTGTTGAAAGACTCGAATGTATTAGATCGCTCAAATGCAGAGAGTGTGGAAGAGAGTACCCACCAATCAAGATTTACGCTTGTGAGGACTGTTTCGGGCCTCTTGAAGTAGCCTACAACTATGATTTCATAGAGCTTGACAGAAAATCATTTCAAGATAGACCTAAAACGGTCTGGCGATACTCCGAGCTCCTACCTGTCCACCATAGAACAAAAATTGTGGATCTAGGTGCTGGCTACACAATTTTGCACAGATGTGATAGGCTAGCGAAGACATTTGGATTAAGAAAGCTGTATATCAAGGACGATACAGTCAATCCAACCTATTCATTTAAAGATAGACCTGCTACTGTTGCTGTATCTAAAGCTCTAGAATTTGGCGCCAAGGCTGTAGGATGTGCTTCAACAGGTAACTTAGCTGCCGCTACAGCGGCTCATGCAGCTAAAGTCGGATTGCCTTGCTACGTTTTCGTTCCATCAGACATCGAACTCAATAAGATCCTACAGACAACGATCTATGGAGCCAGAATAGTGGCCGTTAAAGGAAACTACGATGATGCCAATAGGCTTGCGGCTCAGGCTTCAGAGGCATACGACTGGGCATTTGTGAACATAAACATTCGGCCGTACTATGTGGAGGGTTCAAAAACTTTAGCCTTTGAGATATGTGAGCAACTTGGATGGAGAGCTCCAGACCGTTTGATAGTGCCGATGGCCAGTGGAGCCTTGCTATGTGCAATTTGGAGGGGCCTTAAGGAGTTTCAAAGACTCGATTTGGTCGATGATTTAAAGACCAAAATCGCGGGTGCCCAGCCTACAGGTTGTGCCCCTATATCGAACGCCTTTAAAGCCAATAGTCTTGACGTGAAGCCGATAGAGCATCCCTCTACGATATCGAAAAGCTTGGCAATAGGAGATCCGGGAGATGGGTTTTACGCCCTAAGGGCCATACGTGAATCTGGCGGAGTGGCTGAATCGGTTACGGACTTTGAGATATTAGATGCAATTCAACTTTTAGCGAAGACAGAGGGGATCTTCGCCGAGCCTGCAGGTGGTGTGACGGTGGCTGTCTTAAAGAAACTTGTCGAGCTCGGAGAGATATCGCCAGATGAGGAGGTTGTCTGTTGCGTCACTGGTAATGGGTTCAAGGCAGCTGAGACTCTTATGAACTGCATAGCGAAACCCTTTGAAATCGAGCCTACCTTGGAGTCACTTGTAAAGATCGTAAGGTAGGAGGTTTGAAGATGAGCAAGGTAAAAACCGTCTTTTATGGAGCTTTAGTAAATGTGACTGGAGAAAAAGAGGTAGAAGTGGAGGCATCGACTTTAGGAGAAGTACTTGATACGCTGACTGCAAGATGGGGAAATAGGTTCAAGGCGAAACTCTTAGACACAACGGGAAATATAAGGAGGTTCATTAACATCTACATAAATGGTAAAGATGTACGCTTCCTTAACTACTTTGATACAATATTAAAAGATGAAGATGAGGTTCTGATTATCCCAGCTGTTAGTGGAGGCTGAACTCCTGCAAATCTTATCTTTCAATAAATTTCGAAATCAAAGATTTACTTGTCAACTAACATTGTTTAGGACTATGGTCGGATCGTCCTAGAAAGTTCTGCTAACGGATGGCCCTTTGAGGTCATAGAGAAGACCTTCTCCCATCCAAAGGGTGCTTTGTCAACTGTGTAATTAAGAGAACTGAGGTTTTCATAAAGGCTTTTAATAATCTCTGACCCCGTCTCTGCATTACTGATTTCATCTGAAAGATGAACAAAAGGGAAGAGGACGACACTATTTGCGCCCACCTTTTTTGAAACCTTTACGATCTCCTTGATCCCCATATCAACTACTTTTTGCGGATTTTTCTCGTCAAATCTCTCTGCTGTTATAAAAACGACCAATGCGTCCTTAAAGGCGCAACTTTTACATCCATTTGGAATATCTTCAGCCACTTTGGTTCTTTGGGTTGTAAGATATGAGAAGTAATTACAATGGATGAACAATATCTTCATAATGACTCGCCATTTTTTAATTATAACAGTGTTATATATGTGTTATGCATTAAGATATGTAGTCACAAATTATATCCCAAAAGGGGACACTGGAGGTATGGAATAAACAAGTGTAAATGTTTTGTTCCTCCAATAATAATTTAAGAGAAACAAAATAAATCAATTTATATAACAATGTTATAAAATAATTTTATGGGGGTGCACAGATTGCTAGATGTGCAGAGTATTAGGCAAGATTTCCTTTTGCTAAATTCTGGGATCAATTACTTAGACAATGCTGCAACTAGCTTAACTCCAGAACCGGTTCTCCAAAAGATGTTGGAGTTTTACCATGAGTATCGGGCTAACGTTGGACGTGGCATTCATAGACTCTCTCAGAGAGCTAGCGAAGAGTATGAAGAGGCTCGCTCTAAGATTGCTGAATTTATTAATGCTAGGTCTGAAACTGAAATAATAGCGACCAAGAACACTACTGAAAGTATAAATCTTGTCGCAAATGGGCTAAACTTGAAGAAGAAAAGGAAAATCGTCACTACACTTATCGAGCACCACTCTAATTTCATTGTCTGGTTACGTCTGAAGCGAAGATATGGAGCAAATGTGGAAATTATTAGACCAAACAAAGAAGGGCTTTTCGACATTTCTGATTTCGAAAAAGCGATAGATGATAAAACAGAGTTAGTGGCGATGACCCATGTTTCAAACGTTTTAGGCGTAATAACGCCAGTTAGGGAAGTTGCCCAGATTGCCCATGAACATGGTGCTCAGTTGCTTATCGATGGAGCTCAGTCGGTTCCCCATTTTAAAGTAGATGTTCAAAAAATCGGATGTGATTACTTGGCCTTTTCGGGCCACAAGATGCTCGGTCCAACCGGGGTCGGCATACTTTATGCACGGCAGGATCTGCTGGAGAAGATTGAACCCATGGCTATCGGTGGAGGGACGATCGAGGATGTCGGCTTAGATTATTACAAAATGAATGAAATTCCTAAAAGGTTTGAAGCTGGAACTCCTGCAATTGCTGAAATAATCGGATTAGGTGCAGCGACCGATTATCTGAGGAAGATTGGGATGAAGAACATAGAAAAACACGAGAGAGAACTAACAAAGGAAATGTACCAAGGGTTAGCAAACATAGCCCAGGTTGAAGTTTACGGTCCTGAAGACTTAAAACAAAGAATCGGCATAGTTTCCTTCAACATCAGGGACCTGAACCCTCATAATGTGGCCTTAGCTTTGGATATTTCTGCCAACATCATGGTTAGATCAGGGGCCCATTGTGCTCTTCCCTTAATGAAAATTTTGCTAAAACAAGATAGGGGGTCTGTCAGAGCCTC
>JAKLZD010000103.1 GCA_024256245.1 Candidatus Methylarchaceae archaeon HK01M | reverse complement strand
AGACACTTTAAATTTCCTCTTCGCTTATTGATTGTACTTTCCACATACTTTCTATACATTTTATCGACCTCATCGTCCTTCTTTTGAAGGGTTCTTGCCAACCTTACATCCCTCTTTGTGAATGCTTCGATGCTTGTGTAGATCATATCTTTCACTTTTTCTCCCATCTTTATTATCGTAGAATGGTTACATTTAGAAAGGTCTCCAAATACATCCAATACATCTGTTATGTCAAGGGCGTAGCGACCGAAGCGGGAGAAACCATAGGTTATCTCCAAAGATGATTTTATGAACCTCAGATCTAATGCCACAGGTTGATATCTTGCGATCAATTCGATAGCAAGCTCACTCACTTCGTCTTGGAGTATTCTAAGTGAATCAGACCACTTGAAGACCTCATCTCTCATATCTCTCCCTTCGGTGTAAGCTTGTATAGCAGTTGTGACAGTTTTCTCCGATAGCTGTGCCATGTCCAAGACCATATTATTCAGCTTCTCCAATCCTATATCCAGTAACCTTACCATAACGTATTGTCCGACCTTCCAGTTTATATTTATTTTAAAAATCCAATAAGAATCGATATAATTTACATATAAGGTATGAGAAAACTGTACTAATGTTATTGTAATGGGTTTATATGTTATCTTGTGCAGATCGAGAGAAGAAAGAGCCAGAAAGACCGAGAGCCTCTATAACTTTCTAAGATCGTGGAGAGATAGAGAAACACCATAGATAATACAAGAGGAACTTGAGAAGACGGGGCATAATCGTCTTTCTGCTTTAACTTTGAAATCTATACGATCTTATCTATCAAAAAAATCCCTGTAACCATCTTTCTGATTCTATGCATTCAGATGTAGGTCAGATCGTTCACATATAATTCATCAACATAATCTATTTGTATACACCAATATAATATATATAGAAGATTCATTTTATTGCCGAGGAATTGACTGCTAAAGTCGAATTAAGGAGGGTGCAGACTACAGGTGGTGCAAGTTCCATCGTTACCCTCCCCAAATCATGGGTTGTGGATGTAGGGTTGAAGCCCAAGGATTTTGTGGCCATGATACCCCAATCGGATATGTCTCTACTCATCATGCCTAAAGGCGAAATTGAACATGAGGCACTTTCTGAAACGGTAATAGAAGTGAAGGCCAATACAGAACGCGATGTAGTTTTAAGGGATTACATTTCAAAATACCTTGCAGGCTACGATATAATCAAGCTACACTTCATCCAACGTGATTCTATGCTTCAATCATACATAAAAGATATCATAAGAAGGGTTTTGATCGGAGTCGAGATAATCGAAGAATCTTCAGAGAAAATAACAACACAATGCCTATCAAGGCATTCAGATCTACCATTAAAGAAAGCTCTAGAGAGGATGTCCATCATTGCCTCATCCATGCAGAAAGATTCTCTGAAATCTCTTGTAGAAGGCGATAAGCTCTTGGCAGAAGAAGTTATTTTGAGAGACGATGAGGTCGATAGATTCTGCCATTTTATAGTTAGGCAGCTTAAGATGGTGCTTCAAAACCGCTTTATGATGGAAGAGATAGGTTTGAAAAACCCAAAAGATTGCCAAGAGTATAGGGTGATAGCGAAAAGCGTTGAGAGAGCAGCAGACCATGCCGTCTATATATCAAAGGATGTTCAAACTTTCGATTTGGACCTATCAGATGTCGATCTAAAAGAAGTGATCGAGATTGGATCCTTATCCAACACATTATTTGAAGATGCCATGAGGGCTCTTTTTAGGCTCGACCCTGAATTGGCTCATCAAACTATCGGTAGGGTGGAGACCATCTCCAAGCTTGAGGAAGAAATAACAGAGAAACTGCTTGCAGATGGAAAGGATGTCAGAACCATTATGGGGCTCAAACTCATTCTTGAAAGCCTTAGAAGGATAGCCGAGTATGGGGCCAATATAGCTGAGATAGCTTTAAACCTGACAGTATAAAATATGTTAATTTATTGGGTAAAGCTTACAGATCGGTTCAATTAGACCGGGAAGAACTACTTGGTGCCACAACGATATTTGAGATGAATATTCCACACAAGTTGTTCGATATAAGTTTAAGGGCCACATACTTCAATCTTTCTTATAACTTTGCATCGATCCAAATTCTTCCATAAAGTTTAAAATGGACCAACATGGTGCATCGGTCGATAGAAATGTCCATCGATCCAAATTACCAAAGTAATAGAAAGGTTACAGGTAAGCACGAAGGCCATGATATATGGGGGCCAGTCGAACCACCTAAAGTACTGGGAATACATGGTACAGTAGTTGCTGTAGACTTTGATATCTGCATAGCTGATGGTATCTGCTTCGATGTCTGTCCGGTAGATGTATTCAAATGGTTAGATACGCCTGGGCATCCAAAATCCGAAAAGAAGGCAGACCCAGTAAATGAGGAAGATTGTATATATTGTCTGGCTTGTGAGACCCAATGTCCAGTTGAAGCCATAAAAATAACTCAGCCCTAATTGGCTTATCTATCTTTTACAGTAGACCAAGAAATATGTGGAGAGTACCACAAAGGCCATAGCGGGCACCCCCACAAAGCTTAAATCTTCTTCAACTTTTACAATTCTTCAAGTTCTTAAATTGAAAAGCTTCGTTGAGTCTGTAATTGGGCTCATATATAAGCCGGAGCGCCTTATAGGAGGTAGAGTTTAGGAGGTGTCCCTTTGATCTTTCTAACTTTTTTCATTAGGATGCATAAGGGCCTTAGGGAGCTCGAGCAAGTCTTGTAAGTATGGAGGGTGTTTCTTGGGATACAAGGTTGTTCTAGTTGCAGATAGGACACTTATGAGCATATATAGAAACATCCCCCTTCTCGACTTTCTAAGCTGTGCTCCTGCTGAGAAGATCCCAGAAATTTTATTCAACTTCATCGCTCCACCTATCATATCTAAGAGTGGAGTGGCTTCTGTAGCACCTTATGGATTGAGGAAGTTGGAAGCCGCTCTACTCAAAGGCTATAAACGAAGTGAAGTTATAGTTGTGAACCCGGATCGTGTTGAAGATTTTATCTCACCCCAGACAAAAGTGATAGGAGTTTATACAATGGACCCCCTTGGCTTAGGTCCTATTAGTGCAATGTTTACAGGTGGCAAATTGACAGCTTATACGAGGAAATATTTTACTGATCTTGTAACAAGGATCAAACGATTAAAGAATTCAAGAGGAGGGCGAGCCAAATTAGTCGTAGGGGGTCCGGGAAGCTGGCAGTTTCAGTACAGACCAGAAGAGATTGAAAAGCTTGGAATAGACAATATTATTGTAGGCGAAGCCGATAGAGTGGCATCAGAAATCCTCCTTCAGATAGAAGAAGGCTCAGCCCCTGAAATAATGGTTTTAAAGCAACCACCAAAAGTTGATGAAATACCATCCATCGTCAACCCAACTCTCCATGGCATGGTAGAAGTTATGAGGGGATGTGGAAGGAACTGTGAATTCTGTGATCCAAACCTTCGCAGAGCAAGGTATATACCTTTAAGCAAAATTCTCAAAGAGATTCGAGTCAACACTAAAGTGGGCATAGACAACGTATGGATTCATAGCGAGGATATCTTCCTCTATGAACTTGAAGATCATAAGAACTTCATTCCCAATATGGATGCCCTTCTCAACCTCTTTCAGACTGTGATGTCAGAACCAGGAGTCGCCCACAGCAACCCTACCCATGGAACGGTCTCAGCAGTACTTGCCGAACCTGATATGATGAGCAAGCTTTCTAAGATTCTAAGAGCAAGTCCCGACGAACCTATAGGGATACAGTCTGGCCTTGAGACAGGATCAGGGAGGCTCATAAGGCGATTCATGCCTTCCAAAGCAAAGCCCTTCAGCCCTGAGGAATGGGGGGATGTCGTAGTTGAAGGCACCGAAGTGTATAACGTGAACTACTGGTTTCCTGCATACACTCTCATGCTCGGCCTCCCTGGGGAGACAGATGACGATGCCTGGGAGACAATTCGTCTAATAGATAGACTTGAGAGAGAGTTGCCACGAAAGGTTGGAGAAAGAAGTCATTTTACCGTAACTCCCATAAGCTTTGTGCCTGTTGGTCTGCTGAAGGGCGAGGAGTTCTTCGATTCGACCAATCTGACAGAAGCCCAGTTCTGCGTCTTATACAAGGCTTGGAGGCATACGATTTTAGAAATAGATCGCATGCCGAGGTCTCTTCTGCACTTGAATCCACTTTTAAAGCTCACCTTCAACCTACTCTTTAAGTTTGGGTCAAGAGCCCTCCTATCATACATAAAGCGTAGGAGTAGCCATCAGGGATACGATATTGAGAGAGTTCCCCTTTTGATGAAATGATTTAGAAAGTCAAAAGAGTTATGAGCTGAATCGATCTTGGAAATATGAGAATATTTCTCATGATAGTATTATCTTGAGTTTCTTTATTTAATCCTCTCCATGATCTCTATATAGAGAAGGATCAGATCGGCCATCTTTGCCTGTCTTTCTATATCTTCTTCCGTCCTCAAGGCATCTGAGATTTTCTGAATCTTGCTCAAGATTAGCCCCCTTAAATCTTCAGGCATCCCCTCTGCAGGCTTCGTTATCTCTACAGCATCTAGATCTGATAGATCATCACAACTCAGGCATAGAGTTCTACCTTTATAGCGTACTTGGAGACTTCCACATCTTGGACATACCTCTCCCAGTAGAGTAGCTCCTTTCCTCATAAGTTCTGCCGCACCACTGATCTTATCCTTATCCTTATCAACTTCGGTCAAAGCTAGTAATAATAAAATCGATTAGTATGTAAACTTTAATCTTGAAATAAATTTCTAAATTCATGTGCCATCCGCAATTTTTATTTATAGAGGTTTATAATAATCATAGGAACTTTAAGGTGGTAACTATGGTTTCAAAGAAGCAGAAGGAGAATGAGGATAAACTTGTCAGATCTATTACTACCCTTCAAACGGTAGCAGACAGCAATATAACGCCTAGGAATATAAGGAGGATAGCTAAAGAAGCAATCGTAATACTTCAGGATACAAAGCTGAGCTTAGGTGTTAGAGCTGCCAATGCTATAAGTCTGCTCGATGAGATATCTCAAGACCCCAATATGCCTTCTTTTGCACGTGTAACGATATGGTCAGCCGTCAGCACATTAGAGAGTGTAAGAGATTAAGAGTCTTTTTACTTAACTGCTTTTTATCTGGAGAGATTTCTACAAAATTTTTTTAAAGATTAATTAAATAGGAGGTTTACGCTAAAGTACGTAAGTCCCATCAAACGATCTATAGGAAGGTTTAGTGATAATGCAATGTGAGATATGTGGGAGTTCTTTAACTGGTCGGATATTTACGATCCAGATAGAAGGGGCAAAATTTAGAGTCTGTAGCTCATGTGTAAAGCTCGGCTCTCCAGTACGTAACAAGAAAGCTGTAAAGACGGTGGTAAAGAAGAGTTCTAGCTATCTGGAAGAGCCTTTATTAGAACTTAGAAAGGATTACAACAAAGTGATGAGGCAACAGAGAGAGAAGCTCGGCCTATCTCAAGAGCAGTTCGGGCGTAAGATAAATGAAAAGCCTTCTGTTATAAAGCTCCTGGAGAGTGGAAAGCTCAAGCCCAATGATCTACTGGCAAAGAAGGTGGAGCATGCTTTGAAGATAAAACTTCTCGTGTCACCTGAAAGTGAACTATCGATTTAATTACTTGCGTCGGATGAAAGATTCATTAACATTCAATCTTAAAATGATTTAACTAGAACCTTGAACCCAAATGAGAAATTCTTAATGACATTGGACTACCTCTTCGGCAAGGGTGTAAGTCTAGTCATTCCAATTGATAGATTGGATTTCACATTCTCCAAAAGGACTGGCAAGATGAAGAATGTCCTCTTGGATGGTAAGCTGATGGCTATATTTCGACCTGATGGGAGCATTGTGCTTACGATTCGTGGATCTGAACTCTTGATAAAAAATCCTCGCTTTAAAGATAACTGTGTAGTGGTAAAGGATGAGGCAAAGGATTTCATATCTAAAGGGAGATCTGTCTTTGCAAAGCATGTCATGAGTTGTGGAAAAAGAGTAAGACCCAAGTCAGAAGTCGCTGTCCTTGATAGTAGTGGTAAAGTCATAGCTGTTGGTAAAGCCTTACTCTCAGCCAAGATGATGAGGAAGTTCAGATCGGGTGTTGCAGTCAAGGTAAGACAAGGCATAAAAAAATAATAATATGATCCAACTCCTTTTAGTGGATAGACGATGAAGATTAGTGATAGGCAAGCTAAGAGAATGTTGGATAAGATGGGGGTAAATCTTGAGCCTATGCCCGGTGTAGAGGAGGTGATCATAAGGACTGGCAGTAAAGATCTCATCATCAAGAACCCCAATGTCTCAGAGATTAAGGCTAAGGGAGTCAGACTCTTTCAAGTCGTTGGAGAAATCTCAGAAGAGAAGGCCAGAGAGGCTCCTAAGTTCACTGAAGAAGACGTTTTACTGGTCGCTCAGCAGGCCAATGTATCCAAAGAAAAGGCGGTCGTTGCCTTGACCGAATCTGATGGGGACTTGGCCAGAGCCATATTAAAGTTGACGTCTTGATAGACGTTTCTTACAATAACAGTAAATTCAAATCTATAGGTTTTTAATCCATTTAAGATAAGAAGATAGTTATGGGCAAAGTAAAGGTTAGAACTCCATCAAGGTTGCATATAACCCTCCTCGATCTAAATGGAGAGTTGGGGAGGGTCGATGGTGGAGTTGGCATGGCCCTCGAAGAGCCCAACGTAATTTTAGAGGCAGAATCCATAGAGAGTGGGTTGATCGTCGAGGGCGATTGCAGCGGCAGAATTATTGAAGTAGCAAAAAAGATCATAGAGGCTTATAACTTGAGGAATGGGGTACACATCAGACTTCTTAGGAGGTATGAGGAGCATATCGGTCTTGGTTTTGGAACTCAGCTGTCTTTGGGGGTTGGCCTCGCTATAACAGATCTAAATGGAATTCATGTTACCCCTAGGGACTTGGCCAAGATCGTCTGCAGAGGAGGTACTTCGGGGATAGGTGTAGCGGCTTTTAAAGCGGGTGGCTTCATCGTTGATGGAGGGCATACCTTTGGTCTTGGTAGACAGAAGCAGAGTTTTCTACCATCATCAGCTTCTAAAGCCCCTCCTCCCCCAGTGATCTCTAGATTGGATTTTCCTGAAGATTGGCTGGTGGTTTTAGCTACACCTAAAGCTAGTCAGAGGGTTCATGGCTCGTTTGAGGTAGAACTTTTCTCAAAATATTGCCCGATTCCCATTGAAGAAGTTCGATCTCTATCTCATCTGATCTTAATGAAGCTTCTGCCTTCAGTAGTCGAGGGGGATATAACAGAATTTGGGGAGGCCATATCGAGCATACAGAAGTTGGGGTTCAAGAGGATGGAGGTAGGTCTTCAGTCTGATGAAGTAAAGGATCTCATGAAAGTTATGGTCGATGCAGGTGCATATGGAGTCGGTTTAAGTTCCTTTGGGCCTACATTGTATACAGTTGTCGATAATGAAAAAAAGGCTAAAATTATAGCTAAGGTTGCTGGAGATGGGATAGATAAGATAGGAGGGCGTGTGTTGGTTACGAAGGTAAGGAATAAAGGTGGCGAATTACTTTCCTCAACGGAAGCTCGATAGTGGAAATACTTCGTTTATCCTTATCAATATCTTAGATTCATGTATTATATTATAAAATCTCGATAGCATCAATTCAGAATCTATCTTAAAAGCTCTTTTAAGCATAACTTCTGCTTCTAAAAGTTCTATCGATGTTACCTCCCTTCTCGTCTCAAGTTTGTGCTTCGTCAAGATTTTGCCTATTGGCATATCTGTCGAAGTTAGGTCTTTCTTGATAACACCACTCAATCTCATCACAGGTGTCCAAGACCTTGCAAATATCAGCGCTCTATCACTATCAGAATCCTTAAGATAGACCACTCTATAGTTAGCCTCCTCCCCAACCTTTATCTTCAACTCATTAGCCAAGTCATTATCGGCATTTATAGGAGTTCTAACCTTTGTTATTATCATAACAGGTCTGCCTGTCAAAACTTCCAATGTTCTCGTCATTGAGCCATCTGTTGTTAGCAGTATCTTTTGGATGTCTGATAGGTTGAGCCGTATCCTTTCCTCGATCCTTGCTATCGAGTTGAGCATCTCATTTACGCTCATCCCCTTTAATCTTTGCATCGATACACCTATGATATATAAATTCACAGACTTATGTAAATTATTGATGGTTCGGTTAACTCTTAAAAGGATATGTCATCAAAAGCATCTTTGCCACCTTACTATGGTTATTATGATTAAACGAATCAAGATTAACCATGTAAATGATGCTAAAAGTATGGGGCCATACTCATGAAGGATTTGAAATATAAGGAAAGCTATGATTGTTATAAATGCAAAAAAAGCAACTAAAGATATAACCCTGAAAGTCTTATGCTTAGCCCAAAGAGAATCTATGCCACTTTTAAGCTTACGAATCGACATATTAATAATTCTCTTGATTTTGATAATTTGATTTTTAATTACATAATGCATAAATTAAAGAATGAGTTTTTATTTTTTGATCCTTTTTTGTCCGATCTTGAAGGTCTCAGTAGGAAGTTACTATCGAAAGGAATAAGCGTAAAAGAAGTAAAGAGTAGGTTAA
>JAKLZD010000084.1 GCA_024256245.1 Candidatus Methylarchaceae archaeon HK01M | reverse complement strand
CTACTGAAGATCTTTACTTCATCACCATATTTATGGATCTGAACTCGACCCCCATCCAGCTTATATTCGAAGGCTGTTCTGCCACCATGTTCTCTCAAGGCTTCAGAGACATCGTTTGCCATTTGAGCCAACATAAGCCTAACAGGCCTGAAAACTCTAAACCCGATTTTTGATAAACCTTCTTTGCCTTGCGTTTTTGCTATTACAGATACTATCCCTAAATCTCCTATGAACATGCTTGCTTTTTGCACTATTTCTAATGGGATTAGAAAGGCTTTGGAAACTGCCTGTTCCATCAATCCTTCATAGAAACCAATCCTCATCTCGCCTATTAAGATCTTAACCAAATATTTGGCTTCGATGGGTGTGGTTAGGCTCAATAGGGCCCCTATTAGACGTTCTTTCTTTTCCCTTGAGCCAAGACCAGTGGTCTTGGCTATAGTTTCTAAACTACGTCTAACCTCCATTATCGTCAACGTTCTCTCAAAAAGAGTTGACTGCTTTTCAAATTTCTTGCTTTCAAAAAGAGTTTTTGTGGCTGAGCCTATGTCCCCAGTCCTCCCGAAGACATCCATAAAGACTTTCCAATCAGCTTTTGTTATTCTCTTTATAATTTCTCGTAGAGTTGCCCAGCTTACATCAAGCTTTTTGTAACTCAATTTTGGAAAAGGCCTACCAAGAATCATGGATACAGAGGCTTCGACCTCTTCTGCCTCCAAATCCTTTAAGAAGTCTGCAACAAGGCTGATCATGGGAAGTCTCTTATTTGTGGCCTCAAGTCTTTCACATAGCTCTGCCAAGGATTTGAAGGTTGTTTTCATAACACCACCTATAAATGCACAAGTTTCATGTTGTTCAGAACCAAAAATGTTTCAAGAAGTATATATTCAGTAAACTTCATGTGATTTATATAGTCTATCTTAACTTTGACCTTGAACGGTCTCGATATTCAGGGATCGAAGCAAGAGTAAAAACCATTAAACGAAGGAAATTATTATAGAACTTCCAAATAAAACTCAGTTATTATGACAATTCGTTCTGGATAAAATCAGACACTCATGTTCTTCAAGTCAAGACCTTATCATCATCAAAATCATCTTGAATTTTCTTACTGCCTTCAGGGAATGTGGTTGATTAGCTGGCATTATGACCATTTCGCCTTCTTTTAAACGAAGCTTTTTACCAGAGATATCGATTTCTGCTTCACCATCAAGAAGATAGACCAAAGCATCGAAGGGCGCTGTATGTTCACTCAACCCCTCCCCTTCATCAAAAGCGAACAAGGTTACCGTTCCTGTCTTCTTATCGATTATCGTTCGACTCACTACGGCCCCTTCTTGGTAGTCTACTAGATCGACCAACCTTACTGTTTGAGATACAAACTTTTCGAAATCCTTTTGATCTTTACTATGCTCCATATTAATCCTCTTTCTTACACAGTTCTGCCAACTATATAATATAAGATTGCCCAACCGTACTCTACCATCAACCGCTTATAGAACATATTCGATCAGTTGTAATGTTTAAATAATAACGCATGTTATTTGATGAAGGTGGGTTAAAGATGAATAGGACTGTTGAAAATCTAAAAAATGCGTTTGCGGGAGAATCAAAGGCGAATAGACGCTACTTGGCCTTTGCTCGAAAGGCAGAGGCAGAAGGCTACATGCAAGTTGCGAAGCTTTTTAGGGCGGCTGCAGAGGCAGAGACGATTCATGCCTTGAACCATCTTAGGGTATTGGGAGAAATAAGATCAACAGTAGAGAACTTGGATACCGCTATCTCGGGGGAGACCTTCGAGTATACTAAGATGTATCCAGAATACTTGAGCATAGCTAAAAAAGAAGAAGATCGCAAAGCTGTTTGGAGCTTTGATGTAGCAAACAAGGTCGAGAAGGTACACGCTGGTCTGTTCTCTAAGGCGGTTGATGCACTAAGAAATAAAAAAGAATTGGCAAAAATGGACTATTATGTCTGCGAGGTCTGTGGATATACCACCGAAGGCACGGCACCAGATGTATGTCCAGTCTGCGGATCGCCGAGAACCAAATTCTTTAAGGTAGACTAAGCTTCCGTGCTTAGATAGACAACTTGAACTACTTCAGAAAATTCTATAAAACAAGAAATTGATCGTAGCATGTTCCTGTTAAGAGATGAAAGAAGAATATTCTGAATATAGATTTAATTAAACTAAGTATGAAGCCTCAATTTCGCCTATCAAGGATTTTCCAATTCTTATAAAAGAGAGATTTATTAAATACAATCGACTCATAACACTATATGCGTGAGACTAGTATCATCCGCTCTTTTGAAGAAAATGGAACAAAATTCATAGTTTTTATTGGTCATAATCCAGATTATGAATGTGATTGCTTCGTTAAAGCACAAGGCAGACTTAATTTTGTCAGACCCATTCAAATATGTGATCCTTATCGGATAAAATCTGGATCATATTTTAGGTATACCTTGGGTGGTCCCTTCACCTTAATTGAAGAAGGTGAAGAGTATCTTTTCGATCCTTCAAAAGATGGATGGACTATTGAGTATAATGGAGGGAGTATTGAACTTAAAGGAGACAAAAAGGTTTTAGACATAATTTCAGGCGACATAATTATTAGAGATGTCATTGAATCTCAAAAATTTGATGAGCTCGTAACTGAAGAATCGAAAAAGGTCTTAGCTGCTATATCTGAAATGTTGAATAAAAATATCTTTGATCCTGAAAAAATCGAAAAGATCAGTAAATATGCTGAAGACTCTAAAGATGAAAGAATAAAAGATATGATTAGGATCCTCCAAAAGCGTTTCCGGAGAACTCAGGAAAAGATTTCAAGTGTGAATATCCAAATAGTTGAATGAAAAATCCATATATTAACCTTTTCCAAACACATAATCATTTTTTATTCAATATCTAATTTTTTATTTCCTGCCAACATATATGCCGTACCCCCAGTATTCGAATATGCCCTTAGGCATATTCAATGATTCTTTTATCATTTTTCTTGTATACTTCCTGTAAGCTAAATCCACAATACACATAGACAAAAATCTGTACCATGCTTCTAGAATACGTTTAAAACCTAACAACTTAACTCTATCAAAGAACTCGCTTGTAGCGCTGACTTTGTACGTTCTCACTACTATATCTTTTAATCCAGATTCTTTCAACATTTCTTCCCAGCCATCGGAAGTTAGAAATTCCACCTTTTCGACGGTGTGCGATAAGTATTCAAGGATTTCTGATGAAGGTTGTGCCTTTATCCAAGTTGCCTCATTAAGCCCTACGTACCCTCCTTTTTTTGTCACCCTAACATATTCGCTTACGGATTTCTGTTTTTCTTTTATAAATGCGATTACGGATTCACAAATAACTGCGTCGAAAATAGTGTCCTCAAAAGGGAGGTTTTGCGCATCCGCTACCCTAAATTTTACTCTATTCTCTACACCTTCTCTTTTCGCCCTTTCGTTTGACCAATCGATCATCTTTTCAGAAATATCTACACCGACCACTCTACAACCATACCTTTTTGCAAGGTAACAAGCGGTTGTTCCAATGCCACAACCTACATCCAAGACGTATTTACCTTTGTCTATGTCGCATAACTCAATTAGCTCTTCTGTGGCTTTTATTCCCCCCATATGTTTTGTAATGCCCATATCAGCTTGCATTTCTAAATAAGCAAGCTCTTGTTCTGAAACCTCTTCTGGAGACGATTGTATTTTATCCTCCATTTTTACCAGCCCCCAAGAAAAAAATATTCGCTATTCTATCAACATTAGATGATCTTGAAGCCCAAGGATTAAGGCCAGAAATATTACCAGAAGGGGGTAAAAGCAAAAAGCCGATAGGCGTGTTTTGATTAGGTTTATGAACACTCATATCCAACTCAGATTGGGCTTGGTCTCCTTCAATATCTTGATCTTAGATAAGACTGAGTTTCTTATATCATCCAAGTTCTTGAAGTTTCTGACTATCTTGCCATCTACTATGAGATCACTCAATAATGGATAGTACCCTTCTGGCTTTGGATTCTTGTAAAAAGTTATAATGTCATCGAAACTATCTTTCTTTCTATATACTTCTTTTCTACCTCCTATGTCCCCCCTCTTCGCCCTGAATATGTCCCTACCTCCTACGATCAACTCAACTATCTTTGCGCTGAAATCGAACGTAGGTGCATTGCTCACTTTTGTTCCTATGCCAAAGCCATCAACGATATCTCCCAATTCAAGAATTACATCTTCATCCAAGCCTCCTGATATGAATATCTTGACATCTTCAGCTCCCCTTATCTTCAGCTCCCATCTCACTTCTTCGATTATCTTCCTCCAGTCTCCCCTTCTTGAGCGAGGCGTATCAAGCCTTATGCCGTATAGACGATCGCCTAAAGCCTCAAAGGCCATAATGGCTTCCGTCTTTTCATCAGAGAACGTATCTACAAGGGCTATACGAGGAACTTCGGGGGGCATTACTTCATCGAAAGATTTCCATGTAATCTCCTGATCTCCAAAGCATTGAATCAAAGCATGAGGCATTGTACCAACTGGTTTCTTTCCCATCAATTTCGCTCCTAAAATGTTCGAAACACTATCGAACCCTCCTATGAATGTCGCCCTCTCAATAGTAGGTGCTAGGATAGGGTGCGCCCTTCGAGTCCCAAAGCTGAATACGAATTTCTCACCTGCATACATCTTAACCCTTGCAGCCTTAGAAGATATACCAGAAGACATACATATTAAACCAAGTATAGGGTTTTCATACTGGGCAAAGTCTCTGTACCTGCCATCGATCTGAAGAACAGGCTCGTAGATTACAGATTCTGGAGATGTCAGGAATACCTCCCCCTCCTCCATAGCTTTCACGTTCAATGGGAGACCTTCCAAGAGCTTGGCTACCTCATAGATCCCAGTAACAACCCCCCAGCTATCTGGATAAGGTACATTTCTCAGATAGACCTCCATCACAACCCTTGGGTTAAGGCCTTTTTTCTCCAAGACTCGAAGTGTATATAAGAAGTAGACATCTGTAGTCTCTGCTCTTTTTACTTCGTCTTCTTTGGCTAGCCAGAACGTTCTATCTGAAAGGTCTTTCCCTTCATTCATGTCCATTCCCTCTATCAAAAATCGAGTGAATTTAAGTTTGGCGATACCAATAGTATTTTACAATTATTCACATACTGTATGATAATCTTAGCTATTATGCTTTCTTAGTTAGATAGACGGATTATGGCTGAGACATTCTTGTTATTTATGAAGAATGGGATTTTACCTTCAATGACCAACTTATAAATCGGATCCGGGTTCTTATTCATCAATCTTAGAAAGGCCGACCAAGTTATCACACTTTTTCCTATATAATTCGGGCCATATTTGACCGCTAACAAGACCCTGCCCCTCCTTGAGAAGTTGGCAGCTTCAGGAGATATAGTAACTTTCTTCAAGTATGTAGCATCTGCTTGAAATCCACCTGCTTTAGGAATCTTCGCTCTTGTTAGAGCCACTACATAGATAGCATCCTTATGCTCAGGATGAACGCTCCAGTATTTATCTCCCTTTATAGCCTCGATAAGATCCTCTATCTCCTTCCTTGAGCACTCTGGATAAATTTTCTTAAAATGGTAAAAAAGCTCTAATCTACTCAACTTGCTTTATATCCATCTGCTTCAATTTTAGATTATAAATATATGTCTAAGTGTGAGTATTCAAGCTCCCGAGAAGAGGACAAAGGGAATTATACTGTGGATAGTTGCATCGTATTCTTTTATTCGAGATTGATTAAGGACTTGAAAGGTTATAACACTTAGGAAGAGACCTACAGGCCGTCCTATAATGTTAGCCAGGGTTTTCAATAATCTATTACTTTTGTAGAAAAGGCTGATAATTTTATGATTTTATCTTCTTTATTAAAAGTTCAGCAACCTTTCTCCCTGAGAGTAGCATGCCTCCAAAGAGGGGGCCCATTCTCGGTGTCTGGTAAAGAGCGGCTACCGCCATACCTGCAGCGTAAAGACCGGGGCAGACTTCTCCAGTTTTCTCAACAGTCGATCTCTCCGCCATATCTGCCCACATAGACTTCTCTCCAGGGATCATTATATTGAGTTCAGGGATCTTGCGCGATATTACAGAAAGCACTTCGGCATCGTGACCTGTACAGTCTATGACAGCTTTTGATCGAATTGGAAGAGGGTCGACATGAAGGCCAGACATTATAACAGATGTCCATTGTACTACTACGCCAAATATCTTTATAGGAGAGCTTCTGAAGATGACATCATCTACAGTAATACCAAGAATGATCTTTGCGCCAGAATCTATTGCTCCTGTTGATAGTTTTGCTATCATGGCTGCCGTATCTACTACATAAACGCCATCCTCAACCATCTCCAATCTGCAACCAACTTCCCTCAATATTTCATCTGCAGGTTGCTCAATGACCAGTTTATGCAATCCCATTCCACCGCCTCCTATGCCTCCCCCAAAGGATAGCCTCCTCTCTAAAACTAGAGTCTTTAAACCACTTCTTGCAAGGTAGATGGAAGCTGTAAGTCCAGCAGGACCAGCTCCTACAACTATCACATCACACTCTGAAAATTTGACCCAGTCCTCTGCAGCTTTCTGTATGATGGTCCTTGTGATCAATGTCTCATCTACAGATTTAATATCGTCTAACAACCCCCTTCTCCAAGAACTCTCATTGATCGACTTATTAAGCTTTAAAATTAATATTGATAATAATGGAAGGGAAGCATAGGATTAATATCTGACTTTTTACCAAATGATATCATGAAATGAAAAACCTTCGAAGAATTGTCAGAATGATACCAAAGGCAAGATACTCAGACTTCAAGATGGTAAAGTGTAAAGAGACTCAAGTAGCACTTAGACCAGAATCCTCGGAGGTCTTAGAAAATTCTTCAGAGAAGATCGTCTGCCGCGTTATCGATAAAGGCTATGGTGTGGCCAGTAAGAGCAAAATCGATGGCCAGCATGCAGAGATGGTCTCCAGGTTGGCTCTAAAACAGGCTAGAGTAGCAAAAGGAAGTGTGAATTTATACCCTGTAAAGCCTGAGGTAGGGCAAGTTAAATATCCCGAAAGAAAGGAATTCAACATAGAAGAAGCCAATAAACTTCTTCTAGACATCAGAAATGAACTAAGGGCAAGGTTAGGTGCCTTGTATGAAAGGTCTGAGCTCATACTATCTCATTACCATATCGATTCTACCCTAATCACATCTGAGGGTACTTATATCGAAGAGAGTGTTCCCTTTACCGATCTCACAATTTACCTTGTAGTTAGAGAGATTTTGCTAGGTTTTGCAAGCCGTATATTGGGTGGCAAAGGGGGATTGGAGATCTTAGAAGGGCGCGATTGGGATCGTATCCTTAATGATCTAGTTTCAAGGGCAAAGGATATGCTCGAAGCGAAGCTTTTATCACCCCTTGAGAGAGGTAGAGGTTTTAAAGTTGTATTCGATAGCGAAGCTGCAGGGGCCCTAGCTCATGAGATAGCTCATCTTTTAGAGGCTGATGTCTCTCAGGAAAAATTGTTCAAAAACTTGAACATGTGCGAAGATCTCTTAATAGAGGACAATCCTATGATCCCTGGAGCTTATGGATCCTTTACATGGGATGATGAAGGTGTCAGAGGAGTAAGGAAGACACTCCTTAAGAGGGGGGAGATAGGATTATTGCATACAAGGCTCACTGCAAGAGAAGGTGAAATTCCTGGAAACGCCCACGGAATCACTCATATGCCCCGCCCTACTGTCAGCAATATATACATAGGATCATCTGATTGGAGATTAAAAGAGATATTCGAAGATACAAGAAACGGTATATATGTGAGAGGACTGGTGAGGGCCGAAGTAGACACATCGGATGGCAAATTTGAATTGATCCCTGAGATAGCTTATCTCATACATAAAAAAGAGCTGAAGACGCCTATTAAACATTTAAAGGTGGCCGATAGTATTCAAAACGCCATTCAAAGGATCGATGCTATAGGGAAGTTGGCTACTTTACGCCCTAATGTGGAGAAAGGTTTCTGCATCTCAGAAGGGGGCCCTCACATAAGGATTGATGGCATATTTTGTCTTTGATCAAATCTCATAAAACAAAACCTATAGTAGTACCTATCAAAAAAATCTCGATTAATATAAAAGGCTGAGCGTCTCTCATATAATTCATCAGAGTAAAGATATTAATGCCTTCAAAATCAACAGTGGCCATACTGTCCATGCCAGGGCTTTGAATGAAGTAGGTAACTCGAAAGATTTTGCAATCAACTTAATTTTAAGTATAGGGGCTACTTTAGGACTTTATATGACCACTATCGCGATCATCGCTGCAGCAGCTGTAGTTGTGATCGTTGGTAGATAGCAACTGGTTGGCTGGTTAATAGGTGGTCTATACGGCATCAGCAAACAAGATTGCTCCGAAAATCATGACAGTTATTCCTACGACTAGACTATCGATTTTCATATATAGCATTTTTCGCCGCTTTACCTTATAGTTATTTTGCTTTTTTTACGGTTTATACGCGTATGCTTTTTTACTGGCGCACATCTCAAGCCTATATTTATAAATTCAATTGAAAACTATCGTTTTGGTAAAAACTTTGAAAGCGTTAATTGCATTCGGCACACGATATGGAGCAACTGCTGGAACCTCAGAGGAAATAGGCAAAATACTCCAGGGGAAGGGGTTCGATGTAAAGGTAGTAAACGTAAAAGAAGAAAAAATCAAAGATATCTCAGAATATAACTTAATTGTTGTCGGCAGCGGCATAAGGATGGGTAAATGGGTTAGCGAGGCAGATGATTTTCTAAGGAATTTCCAGAAAGAATTCGACCAAAAAAAGCTGGCTTTGTTTGTCTCTTCGATGAAAACGTTTGTTGAAAGAGAAGGAAAAACAGAGGAAGGTGGAATTTGCAGTTCACGCAAACTCGCGGAGGACATAGTGGCAAAGTATGGCCTCAAACCAATAACGATGGGTTTCTTCGGCGGAGTCATCGATTATAACAAGATGGGCTTCTTTGAACGTAAAGCTATGGGATTTCTCAAGCCGCTTCTTGAAAAAGACGGTTTCAAAGAGATAGAGCCTGGCGTTTATGATTTGCGTGATTGGGATGAGATTCGCATTTGGGCTAAGGAACTCGCTATGAAGGCTAGACAATAATAGAATAACCTTTGTCATTTATTCAACAACAACTCTTTACAAATTTGCCTTACCGAGTTCTTCTCACATACAAGATAAAACTTTACTTTACTTGTTGGTCATTAGAAGAGATAGAAAAAGGGTAAAATTTTATCCTGTAAGTGCTAGGAGGTTTTTGAGAAAGTGTTTCTGATGGTTGAAGAAAAAAGGAAGGTTATTTGTGTTTTTGGAAGATTCTGAAGCATTGTAAGAGTACTTTCGTTATTTCGGTAAAAAAATTGGGTGTGGGAGCTTAGCTTATTCCCTGCTCGAATAAGGTGGGTGACTTTTAACCTATCGATTTCAAAGGATTAAAGATAATTTATAAAAATATCTTTTATAATAATCAATAAATTCAAAGGTAATTATCAAGAAATTCAGACAACGATCAATAAATTCAAGGCGAACAAAGGGAGTGTAGGTGTGTAGTGATGGTTGAGCTTTACAAAATTGGACCTGATGGTCAGATACTCGAAATAAAAAGAGAACCTGAAAAGGTAGCAGTAGCAGAGCTAAGAAATTTCATAATGGCAAATGAAAGGATATTGGGAGATGTAGCCCTTTTGGACAATAAAATAGAAACATCTGATGGTACAGAGGAGCGCATATGGGGGTTGGACATGCCTGATTTAAGACCAGTAATAGTTGAGCTAAGTAATGTGATCACAGGGATAGAAGCAATACCTCAGGTATTGCCTTACTGTGCTTTCATCAAATCCAATCCCGATGCTATGAAGTTTAGGATTTCATCTAATGTGAAATTTATGCAGAGATTAGAAGGGCTTAAAGTGGATCTAGATAAGCTCGCTAAGGGATTGGAAGAAGACC
>JAKLZD010000034.1 GCA_024256245.1 Candidatus Methylarchaceae archaeon HK01M | reverse complement strand
TATTCTTTTTTGATAAATGAGTTTATAACGCCAAAAGAGAAGCAATTAAAGAGGCCCAAATAAAATCGAGTCCTCCCATATATGGGCCAGACAGGATTCGAACCTGTGACCTTCGCCGTGTAAGGGCGACGTCCTAACCATGCTTCCCGAACGAAAGTGTTCACGTCTTAACTTTCGCTCTCTAGACGACTGGCCCACATTAATAGCTGATCGATTTATATAGTTAAAAAGTTTTTTCACGCCGTTAAAGAAGAGATTTAGGAAATATCTGACTGATGGATGAAATCTGAAAGTGTGTTATCTCCTCGGAGTTCGAAGCCCACCTTAGCTATATGCCCATTCTTAATATACTCCAAGCAAATGTCAAAGTTATTCCTGCTCCAATCAAACAACCGCTCATCTTTCCCATAGAAGAACTTAGGGGAGTTCTGGCCTCTTCGATTCCATGTCTTCTTAAATATTCTGCAACCCTTCCTTCAAACAATCCTGCTAATCCATCAGTGATAGAATCTCCTACTGCTCCCCCAACAATTGCACCAAGCACTCCTGCAAAGCTCGCTCCTATTAACGCTGCAACTGCCAAAATTCCAGTATCCATCGCTCCGAATACAACATCTGCACCAGTCGATCTTATCATTCTCCCTGAAATCTTTATTGGAATCCAAGGTATAAATCCCAATGCCATAAATACTGGGCCCAGCAATCTTATGTCATAGGTCACAAAAGAGATAGCGCCGATTATTACAATAGAGATTATTATTACGCTTGTCAATGCTGGAAGGAATCCCTGCTTTTTCATATCTATTTTACAGATGAAAATTCATAAATAATTTTATGTTTTTATCTCTGGAGATAGATATTAGATTTTATAAGGCGTAAGAGCTTGTCGATCGGCACCTCTTTCTTTCTATCTATACCCTCATTATCTTCGATATATTTTTCGACTTCAAATTAAAAGTTAAATATCAAACTATTAATTTCATATACGTAAAGTAATTTCAGATTATCAATCAAAAATCATGGAGGAGTGCTTTTTGGAAGCTAGGATAAGACAGCCTGTTGTTGTAGTATTGGGTCACGTGGATTCAGGCAAGACCTTGTTACTGGACAAAATAAGGGGAACGGCTGTTCAAGCAAGGGAAGTTGGAGGCATGACCCAACATATAGGCGCTAGCTTCTTCCCCATGGATACGTTGGAACATATCTGTGGTTCGCTTTTAACAAAGATAGGTAGGGAGGTAGAAGTTCCAGGTCTGCTGGTCATCGATACGCCCGGCCATGAAATATTTGCCAATTTAAGGGCAAGGGGGGGTTCTGCCGCCGATATCTCCATCCTAGTTGTAGATGCCCTTCGTGGTTTCGAAACCCAAACATACGAAAGTATAGAAATATTACAGAGCAGAAGAGTGCCCTTCGTTATAGCCCTGAACAAAATAGATCTACTGCCAGGCTGGAGAGTAGGTCCCTCATCCTACTTAACCGAATCCTTGAAGATTCAAGATAAGTCTATAATAGAAAGGCTCGATGAATCCATCTACGAAGTTGTTGGTACTTTATCAAAATTGGGCTTTAGATCAGAGGCTTTTTACCGTGTCAAGGACTTCACCCATGAAGTAGCTATAGTGCCAGTCAGCGCCAAGACTGGGGAGGGGATCCCTGATCTACTGACAGTTCTGATAGGTCTGACTCAGCAGTACTTGAAGAGCAGGCTCGCTCTCACATCTAAATTGGCAAGAGGAATAGTCCTTGAAGTGAAAGAGGAAGTAGGTCTTGGAGATACAGTCGATCTGATCCTTTTTGACGGCGAGCTGAAGATGGGAGACAAGATCATTCTATGCAAGAGGGATGGTGCAATAGTCTCTAAAGTGAAGGCTATGTTCATGCCAAAACCTTTGGACGAGATGAGAGACCCTAGGGATAGATTTACTCCGGTCGATAGAGTCTTGGCTGCTGCTGGTGTGAAGATAATCGCACCAGACCTTGAAGGTGTTCTGGCTGGCTCACCTATCTTAGAGCTTAAAGAACCAACCCGAGCCGAAGAAATGAAGCGCCAGGTCGAAAGTGAAGTAAGTAGTGTCTTTATAAGCACGGACAAGGTAGGCGTGATAGTCAAAGCCGATACTCTTGGATCTCTTGAAGCAATAGTAGATATGCTCAAGAAGAGGGAGATACCCATAAGAATAGCGGACATAGGTCCTGTGACAAGAAGGGATGTAGTTGAGACAACGACTGTAAAGAATGTAGACCCTTACCACGGAGTAATCTTAGCTTTTGGGGTAAGATTGTTGCCAGATGCCGAAGAGGAGGCTCTATCGAATCGCATAAAGGTCTTCACAGACCCCGTTGTATATAACTTGATACAGAACTATCTAGACTGGGCTACTTCGGAGAAGGAGGCTGTTGAACGGAAGGAGTTCGAAGCTATAACCCCACCGTGCAAGATACGTGTGTTGAAAGGATTTGTGTTCAGACGGAGCAATCCAGCGATATTCGGTGTGGAAGTTTTATCTGGAAGGCTCAGGCAGAAGGCTGTCTTGATGAACGCTCAAGGAAAGACTCTGGGCACTGTGCATCAGATACAAGATAAGAGCAAAAAGATCAGCGAAGCTCCTACGAACTCCCAAGTAGCCATCTCCATGGCGGAGCCTATATTTGGCAGGAATATATACGAAGAGGATATCCTTTACACCTTGCCAGATGTAGAAGAGGTTAAGCTCTTATTGAGTAAGTTCAAAGATCGGCTCACAGAAGAGGAGGTCGATATGTTGAACGAAACAGTAGAAGTTAAAAGAAAGGTTTCCCCTCTCTACGCTTACTGATTAAATGATTCCCCACCAAGGGCCACTTGTTGCAACTATCTCAATTGTGATAGGTTTATCTAAGTCTACTCTGATATCGTTCGTACAGAACGCTTCATAAAGGTCAAAGTAAGACTAAGACATACTATAGCAATGAAATGTTATCACTAAAAATATTTATATATCGAATAAAAAACTTCAATAATCTATAAGGTGTCGAATTGGTAAGCGAAGGTATTGGCAGTCTTTTTAAGAGGAAGGATGGAAGGTATTTCCTATACCTACCAAAGAATCTTGTAGAAGATACAAGCTTCCCATTTCCAATAACATCATCGATTAGAGTAAAGATCCACTTCAAACCAGGGGATAAAAAGATAATAGTAGAAGAGTCCTAGAATACGTTAAACGGTCAATCTCAGAAATACTCTTAAAAGATTTATTAGCTTAATCAAAGAGTCTTCGTGTCAGATATGCCCACCTTTAAGTTGATAATTTCGGAACAAGAAACGGGTAAATCGAATGTGTATGAGATCAAGGATGCTCCGGCCCTTACACTGATAGGTCTCAAGATAGGCGATGAGATCGATGCCTCAGTTCTAGGGATAGATGGGAAGATCAAGATAACCGGAGGGAGCGATAGAGCCGGCTTTCCGATGAGGAGCGATGTAAAAGGAGGCGTAAAAAAGTACGTCCTTTTGACCAAAGGCGTAGGCTTTAAACCAAAGAATAAGGGAGAGAGGCGACGAAAACTCGTAAGAGGCAACACTATAACTGAAGAAATTTATCAATTAAATGGCATACTGATAAAAACGGTAAAAAAGGAAGATGAAGTTGCAGGAGATACCTCGACAATCTGAGATCAACATATTTATTATTATGATGATTCTTTTTTAGGATTTCTGATTTCATACTTCCATCTCTCTCGCGCATTCTCTTTGAATGTCTTTGTTATGAGGGAGATGGAGCTTCCTTTCAAAGAATCTCTTATAGCGAATGAGAGCTTTCTGCTTCATATCACAAAAAAAAATCATATCTACAGGCAAATCTTTAACGGATGTCTTCGGTTACACAAACATTTTTTAAAGCGTTAAATTAAAGTTGATTTTAGTAGGATTAAAATTGTCTGAGATTCGTAACTTACCGTCGCAATCAGAGATTAACATAGGAACTGCGGGGCATGTGGATCATGGAAAGACTACACTGGTCGAGGCTATAACAGGGATATGGGCCAGTTCTCATAGCGAAGAATTGAAACGTGGAATAACTATCAAGGTGGGTTATGCAGATGCCGCCTTCTACAAATGCCCCTCATGCCTTCCTCCATCAAATTATTCCACATCTCCTAAATGTCCCAGATGTGGTGGTAAGGCTGAATTTTTAAGAGTTGTAAGTTTTGTAGATTGTCCAGGCCATGAGGCCCTTATGACAAACATGCTTTCAGGCGCTGCAGTCATGGATGGCGCAATCTTTGTCATAGCTGCCGATGAGGATGTACCTCGACCTCAGACAAGAGAACATCTATCAGCATTACAGATGCTAGGCTTGAAGCACATAGTTATTGCTCAAAACAAGTTAGACCTAATATCTGAAGAAGAGGCATTATCCAATTTCCATAAGATAAAATCCTTCATATCAGATACTGTAGCTCGAGATGCCCCGATAATCCCTATCTCAGCTCAGCAAAGGCTCAATATAGATGCAGTTATAGAGGCCATAGAAAGGTACATCCCTACACCTGAGAGAGACGTCAACATGTCCCCTTTGATGTATGTTTTGAGATCCTTCGATATAAATAAGCCGGGAACATCTGTAGATGAACTGAAGGGAGGGGTTATAGGTGGTACATTGCTCCAAGGCGAGATAGAGTTGGAGGATGAGATCGAGCTAAGGCCTGGAGTGTTTGATGAGCGTACCTCTAAATATGAACCTATCTCTGCCTCAGTAGTAAGTTTGGGGACGAGTGCAGGTCCTGTAAAAAAGGTAAAGCCTGGTGGTCTAATGGCCATTGGAACGAAGTTAGACCCCTATAGGACAAAAGGGGACGCTCTTGTAGGTCAGGTCTTGGGCAAGCCTGGCTCCCTCCCTCCTGTGCATGAAAAGCTCAATCTGGATATCGCCCTTTTTGAAGTTGCTGTCGGTGTCCCAGAAATGGTCAAGATCGAAAAGATCAAGATGAATGAGGCGATCAGGTTGAATATTGGTACAATTGTCACTCTTGGGACGGTATCTTCAGTTAGAGAGGATATCATAGAAGTGAACTTGAAGAGACCCGTTTGCGCACCAATAAATAGTAGGGCAGCCATCAGCCGAAGGATAGCGGACAGGTGGCGTTTGATAGGGTCAGGAGTGATTAAGTAGTCAAGATGGCAAAGGTACTACTTGATACGAGTTTTATCCTTTTATTGGCGAGCAAGCCTCTTACCTCTATTGGGGAGATGGGGGATGCTCTCGGAAAGGCTGAGCTATTACTTCTTAAAGACACCATTAAAGAGCTTGAAGCCATAAGTAAGGGATCGTCTATCAAGAGGTCGAAGCTTGCCAGATCAGCCTTGGACTTTGGAAGAAACCTTGAGGTTATAGATTACACTGGAGAAGGTGCTGTTGACGATAAGATATTGAAGTGTGCTTTGGAGAAAAATTTGATCGTAGCTACCATGGATCGAGAGCTCAGAAGGAAGTTAAGGGCTATGGGGTTGCCTATAATCACCCTCAAGGGGAACAGGGTAATGTTAGAAGGGGTCATATCCTAGGCTTTTATATATCGAACCAAAACCAAAAATATGAAGGTATCAAGATTGATCGTCAAGTGCAATGAAGAAGGCTTGGTCAAGGCTTCAGAGATCGTCAAGAAAGGTAAGCTCATCGTCTATCCAACCGATACAGTTTACGGTTTGGGATGCGACCCTTACGATTCAAAGGCGATTGAGAGGATATTCGAACTGAAATCAAGGGAATTTAAACCTCTACCACTTTTATGCTTCAACATGAATAGAGCAGAAGAACTCGTCGTACTTGACAGGAAGGGGTTAAAATTAGCCTCGAAGTTCTGGCCAGGCCCTTTGACGATCGTTGCAAAGAAGAAAGATACTGCTCTACCTCAGATTCTCACATGTGGTAGTGATAAACTCGGGGTCAGGATACCAGATCATTCATGTGCAAGAAGACTGATAGAGCTCTGTGGCGGAAGTTTGGTGGGCACGAGTGCCAACAGGTCTGGATCGAGGTCTCCTCGAACCCCTGGCGAAGTTCTAAAGGAATTAAAAGGAGAGTTTGATGTAATAGTCGATGGCGGCCCTACACCTCTGGGAAAGGAGTCGACGGTGGTAGATCTTACGGGCACGAGTCCAGTAGTGATCAGAGAGGGAGCCATAAATTCATCAGAAATCTTAGAGCATGCCGAATTTAGTAAATTTTGATTGGCATATAGTTGCTTAAGATGATCTTTAGCGAAGAATATCTGTAAGAACTATATATGGAAGAAATTTGGGGCTGTGTAGGCTCCTTATGGATGTAGAAGAGTTCATGAAAGAGTTAAAATCGCCCACTCACTAATGATAAAGGTGATCTTCAATCTCTTACTCTCGGTAAGACAAGTTGATATGAAGTTGTCGAAAGATTATGATAACTGAAGCATTTGTTATCTGAAATACAAGTACGCTCAGTCGAACCTTCTAATCTAATCAAATACTATGCTAGGAACGGTTTGAATAATCCATCCCTTAAAGATGACACTATAACTCTTTTCCAAATAAGACCTTATTTAGATCGCCGTTTTATTTTTCCACTTTGTATAATTAAGGCTTAACCCTCTTATTTTATTCAAAGCTTTATCAGTGATCTCTCGTAATCGGTAACTACATATCTCTTGCCTTTTTGATTTACTTTGTGCCCCTCTTCTTCTAAATACTTTTTTTGTCCTTCAACTCTACCAGGATATTTCTCATTTATCACTCCACCAGTTTTCAGGGTGCGCCAGTAGGGAGTGATATCTTTTTTACCCTCTTG
>JAKLZD010000068.1 GCA_024256245.1 Candidatus Methylarchaceae archaeon HK01M | reverse complement strand
ATTACCTTTGGATCGAGGATGGAAAGAAATCACCTTTCACCTTTGATATTTATTACCCAATCTTTGTACTCATATAATGAGATCACTTCCATAAATGGTTATGGTCATATATGATCAGGATCTTCGTCTTTGAATGGTGATTTACCTTATCTAATATTCTCCCTTACATAAGTATATTCTGCTATAAGATCGTCTATCATTCTTTTTACATCACTCATATCCTTGATGACTCTGTCTCCCAAAAGATTATAGGGTTTACTCTTCTTTCGAATAGTGACTCTTTTATAAGTAATGGCCATCAACTGACCATGCCTTTCTCCAAATTTTAATATCCACTTCTCGTCGTGTATTTTCTTGGCATCTATACCATGATAAGGATCGAGATAAACAAAAACACTCCCTTTAATGATCCTCACTCTCCCATCATAATCTTTGAACTTCTCTTTGCACAAGTCCTCAATCTCCTTTAACGTTATATCGTCTAACAATCCCTATCTCTCCACTTTTTTTAATCTATTTTTACATATTAAAAGATGAGTCATATATTTTGTTATTAGATCATGATCAGGTGCATGTTTATTAGGATAGGGAAGATTAGATAAATCAACCTTAGTAGTGGTGAACTTTGCCAAGTGTAAAAATCTGGAAAATTCGTAAGAGGGATGGAAGAATCGTAAAATTTGAGGTTGATAAGATCACCAATGCTATACACAAGGCTTTCATGGCGGTGAATCGGAAAGATGGTGAAGAAGCCGAAAAGCTCTCCAGTCAAGTCGTGACAACCCTTGAAGATAGATTTGAAAGCGAGACTCCACATGTAGAGGATGTACAAGATGTAGTGGAAGAGACCTTGATAAGGAATGGCTATGCCGATGTAGCAAAGGCATACATTCTTTACAGAAAGAAGCGCACCGAGATTAGAGAAGCGAAGAAATTCTTTGGTGTTGCGGACGATCTGAAGCTATCGGTCAACGCTATAAGTGTGCTTGAAAGGAGATACCTCCAGAAGGATATGGACGCCAAGATAATAGAGACGCCAAAACAGATGTTCGACAGAGTAGCAGAGACTGTAGCCTCCGCCGACCTCTTATATGATAAAACAGCAGACATTGGAAGAACCAAGGAAAATTTTTATCAACTCATGACCAACCTTGAGTTCCTTCCTAACTCTCCGACTTTGATGAATGCTGGAACTAGAATAGGTCAGCTTTCAGCCTGCTTTGTATTACCTGTTGAGGATTCAATGCAGAGCATATTCATGGCTTTAAAGGATATGGCATTGATTCATCAATCTGGTGGTGGAACTGGGTTCTCCTTCTCAAAGTTAAGACCGAGAGGGGACATAGTAGGTTCTACGAAAGGAATAGCGTCAGGTCCCGTATCTTTCATGCGTGTATTCGATACTGCGACGGATGTGATCAAGCAAGGTGGTAGGAGGAGGGGGGCCAATATGGGAATCCTGAGAGTAGAACATCCTGATATAATGGAGTTCATAACAGCTAAGTCAAAGGAAGGATTTCTTACCAACTTTAACTTATCTGTAGCCATTACAGATGATTTTATGGAGGCTTTGGAGAAAGATGAAGATTACGATTTGATAAACCCTCGTAGTGGAAAGTCTCTAAAAAGGCTCAAGGCCAGCAGTATCTTCAACTTGATGGTAACCATGGCTTGGAATACAGGCGACCCTGGAGCCGTATTTATAGATAATATAAACCGTTACAATCCCACACCTCATTTGGGAGAGATGGAGAGCACGAACCCGTGTGGTGAACAACCATTACTGCCCTACGAATCTTGCAACCTGGGTTCGATCAACCTCAAAAAGATGGTCAAGGACGAGATTATGTGGGAAGAGTTAATGGACACAGTTCATACTTCCGTTCATTTTCTCGACAATGTGATAGACGTAAACAATTATCCTTTACCTCAGATAGAAAAGATGACAAAGGGAAATAGGAAGATAGGTCTGGGGGTTATGGGCTTTGCAGATATGCTCCTCAAGCTGGGCATACCTTACGACTCGAAAGAAGCTTTGACCATCGCTGAAAAGCTCATGAGCTTCATCTCAAAGGAAGCGATAGAGAAATCAAGGGAGTTGGCAGAAGAGCGAGGCTCGTTTCCAAACTTCGATGGAAGTCTTTGGGAAAGGAAAGGTTACAGGATGTTGAGAAACGCCTCTGTGACAACCATAGCTCCAACTGGGAGTATTTCTATAATAGCTGGTTGCTCCAGTGGCATAGAGCCTCTCTTTGCAATCTCCTTCGTAAGAAACGTCCTTGAGGGCACTAAACTCTTAGAAGTGAACCCAACATTCGAAGAGATTGCGAGGAAAAAAGGCTTTTACAGTGAAGACTTGATGATGAAGATAGCTAAGAAGGGTTCTATCGAAGACATCGAGGGAATTCCAGAAGATGTAAGAAGGGTATTTGTGACAGCCTTAGATATAGAGCCTGAATGGCATATAAGGATGCAGGCAGCCTTTCAGAAGTATACCGATAACGCTGTCTCAAAGACTATAAACTTGCCTCATGATGCCACTGTAGAGGATGTCAGAAATGCTTACTTGCTGGCTTATAAGCTAGGTTGCAAGGGAATAACTGTATACAGGTATGGGAGCAAGAAAGATCAGGTCTTGTATCTGGGTTCTGTTCTGAGGAAAGAGAAGGGCGAAACTTTAGAATATGTGAGCGCCGAGTCTGAGTATTCTGGAGGTTGTCCTGCCTCTTACTGCCATACTTAAAAGGCAAAACTTAAAGGGATAAATAATTCTTTGCTGAACAATAGCCGCCGTAGCTCAGCGTGGTAGAGCAACTGGCTGTTAACCAGTTGGTCGTCCGTTCAAGTCGGACCGGCGGCGCTCTCCCGAGTTTGACTTATGTTGTAGATATAGATTGTTAAACCTTTTGTCGATTGTGTCAAAGTGGCTGTCAATATCATCCAATCTTTTGGGGAATAAGATTCTTTCTAAGGTTGAATGGGTATTGATTGGGATTTATTCGGCTGAGTTGTTAGAAGTTGACCCTTCTCGATGGTCTCATCACATAAATTTAGATCGTTTTGATGTATATTGGGACGAGAATGAAAGGTTTACGAAATTAGTTAGGAAAAAAGAAAAAATCGTTGACAAATAAACTGATTTGAACCTTTTCGACTTTTAACTGAGC
>JAKLZD010000094.1 GCA_024256245.1 Candidatus Methylarchaceae archaeon HK01M | reverse complement strand
CAAAAGCCTCCATCAGTTGGTTTTTGGAAAATCAGTCACTATATCTGTAGAAAGTGGAACAATGAATGGGATAGGGGAGAGAATGAATAACCTGTTTTGTACTAAGAATCGTAATTTTAATGTATATTTGTGCAATTTAAATATCCGATCGCGTATAACATACCGAGGTTAGATACTCATGCTCGATGATATAGACAGGAAGATCTTATCCGAGTATCTAAAGGATGGGCGACTCTCATACAGGGAGATAGCCAGCAGGATAGGTGTGGCTGTGGGGACAGTACTTTCTAGAACAAAGAAGATGGAGAAAGAGGGGGTGATAAAGGGGTACTCTGCGATACTAGATCAAGAGAAGCTCGGATACGAGCTCACAGTGATTACCGAAGTAACCGTCTCTAAAGGTAAGCTTCTTGAGATGGAGAGAGAGATAGCGAAGTTGGCGAATATATGCGCTGTTTACGATATAACAGGTCTGACCGATGCCATCATAATAGCCAAATTCCATAACAGGGAGGATTTGAGCAGATTCACTAAGTCAATTCTAAGGATGCCCTTCGTGGAAAGGACGAACACACACCTGGTCTTGACAACCATCAAGGAAGATTTCAGACTCGTCTGATCTATAAATAATTTATTTTACGAAGCTTCGTCAACCATTTGGGGGCACGAACCTTTAAGGCTGCATCAGGAGGAAAGTAGGGCTTTATATCTATTACAGGAGTGCCGTCTATAGCATCTAGACCCTTTACCTTTACAATATTCCCCTTTATCTCTATAAGTTCGACTAGTGTCAGACCTATAGGATTTGGTCTGTAAGGGGATTTTGTTGCGAAGACTCCGACTAAAGGGAGGTCTAGTCTTCTTCTTGGATGAATCTTCAATGCTGATCTTCTAGAAACGACTTTATGTAGGTGAAAGATGATGAATAGATGTGAGAAGTCCTCTACACCATCTAACGCTTCAGTGAATTCTTCAAATAAAATTACTTTAGATACGACTTTCTCTTTATCTACTTTTATTAAGTCTTCGTTTGAATCGGTCTCCACGTAACCTATCGATCTAAACTTAATATCTTTACTCATTATGTTCAACATTAAATATTCAGATATTTATCTTATGGTCATATTGAATGATTGTGAAAATACTCTTTATACACATCTATGTAATCTTTTGAGAATTTGTTGGCGTATTTTTCAGTGCCTCTATGTACTCCGTCATGTGTTCTCAAGTGATGGTAAAATTCATGAAGTATCACATATGGATTATATAATGCGTCTTGGTTTGAGACATGAATAGTATTGGTTTTTTCAACATAGCATCCAATAACTTTCCTATGTCTTTTGGGCATGCCAACCTTCAACTTAGGTACTTCGACACTATAGTGCTTACTGATGAGTTCGAGTGCTTTTTCAGGTCTCTTAGAAAGAATCAGATTTACGATAATAACCTTGAATATCTGCTCTACATCTATTTTAAACACCAACCTTTCGGCATAGCACCATCTTCCTATCTTTCGCCTTATCCTCCTTGACTTTGCCTTTTTTCATAAACTATAGGTCTAAACTTGACTTCTCTTTTATTCATCTCTTTTACCTTCATATACAAATTCATGAACCGCATTAAAGTTGCGCTAAAAGAATCAGATCGAGTCAAGGTATGGAGTTCGACCCTTAAAAATGGCATTGAAATATCAAATTTGGTGAAGTTGTTTACGATAATTTGACCTCCTGCTTTATATTTTAAAAATTCGAATCTTAGTTTGATAGTGATGAAAGATCAACCAAAATATTCTATAAAAGTACTGAAAAGGGAGAAACCTTTGAGAGTGTCGAAGGAAGTCAAAGAGGTATTAAAGGGGGCTGTAAGTGGTAAGATGATGAAAAATATGAAATACGAGTCGGTCTTATGTCCCGTAATAAAAGAGGAAGTTCCTTTCTTAGAGTGTTTTGCATGTGAGTCTTTTATGAGAAGGTTTAAGGGAGAGGTCCACTGTGCTGGTCTGAAAGGCTCCAAGTAAATTAGACACTTAATTAATTATCGCTGTCTATCATATTCTTTATTAGGATAGCTTCATAAATTTATTGGAGAAAAGGAGGTTTGTTAAGAGTGTCATCTGAATCTACATCCTTACCCTTTGAATCCAAGTATTGGCCCTCTAAGAGATACTCAGATGTCTATAGTCGCTCTCTTGAGGACATGGAAAACTTTTGGGACGAAGAGGCTAGAAAACTGGAATGGTTCAGGTGCTGGGATAAGGTCTTGGATGGGGAGCCGCCTTTCTCTAGGTGGTTTGTAGGAGGCCAGTTGAACGCATCCTACCAATGTGTCGATTTCCATGATAAAACTTGGCGCAGAAATAAGGTCGCCCTTTACTGGGAAGGTGAGCCAGGAGATAGCAACACCCTCAGTTACTCGGATCTCTATAGAGAAACGAACAAGTTCGCTTCAGTCCTTAGAAATCTAGGGATTAGAAAAGGCGACAGAGTTGCATTGTATCTGCCTATGATACCTGAGTTGCCTATCTTCATGCTTGCTTGCGCTAGGCTTGGGGCCCCCCATACAGTAATCTTCTCAGGCTTCAGTGCAAGAGCCTTGGCTGACAGGGTCAAAGAGACAGAAGCCAAAGTTCTTATAACGTCGAATGGAGCCTTTCGGAGAGGAAAGGTCCTCAGACTAAAAGATACCGTTGACGAAGCTTTGACTGAGTGTCCATCGGTTGAAAGTGTCATCGTGGTCAAAAGGACAGACTTGGAAGTCAATTGTAAGGAAGGACGAGACTACTGGCTCAAAGATCTTCTCAAAGATGCAGAACCCTATGTCAAGCCTGAGCCTGTCGAGTCCACACACCCAATCTATATACTTTACACATCAGGAACAACGGGCAAACCTAAAGGTATCGTCCACTCAACTGGAGGGTATATTGTCTACAACCACTCGGTCTTTAAATGGGTCTTCGACATCAGAGAGGATACCGTCTATTGGTGCACAGCAGACGTAGGTTGGGTCACAGGGCATAGCAACATAGTCTACGCTCCTTTAAGCCATGGTGCAACTTTGGTCGTTTACGAAGGTGCGCCCGACTATCCATCCATCGATAGGTGGTGGCAGATCATAGATAAATTCAGGGTCACTGCATTTTATACCTCCCCTACAGCTATTCGAATGTTCATGAGGTATGGAGAGGAAGGGCCAAAGAGACACGATCTGAGTAGCTTAAAGATTCTGGGTACCGTCGGCGAGCCGATAAACCCTGAAGCGTGGATCTGGTACTACAAAAACATAGGAAAAAGTAGATGTCCGATAGTGGATACTTGGTGGCAGACTGAGACAGGAGGAATAATGATTTCGCCGCTTCCAGGACTGGATATGGTACCCCTTAAGCCAGGGTCTGTGACCTTCCCACTACCAGGTATCGATGCAGAAGTCGTCAAAGACAATGGTGAGCCTACTTCTCCAGGGGAAAGAGGTTACTTGATCATAAGAAGGCCTTGGCCTGGGATGTTGATGACTATATACAAGGATCCAGAGAGGTATAAACAAACCTATTGGTCAAAGTTTCCAAGTATGTACTTTACATCAGACTATGCTATCAAGGATCAAGAAGGTTACTTTTGGATACTGGGAAGAGCAGATGAGGTATTGAAGATAGCCGGTCATAGATTGGGTGCTGCTGAGCTTGAGAGCGCTGCAGTAGCCCATCCTGGCATAGCTGAGGCAGCGGTAATAGGAAAGCCGGACCCCATAAAGGGAGAGATTATCACCATCTTCGCTATACCAAGACAGAATTATGAACCCTCCGAGAAATTTGTAGAAGAATTGAAGGAGCATATTAGGAAAGTTATAGGCCCCATAGCAACGCCAGAAGAGATATACTTTGTAACGAGTCTTCCAAAGACTAGAAGTGGGAAGATCATGAGGCGTGTTTTAAAGGCAGTGGCTACAGGCAGTTCCATCGGCGATCTATCGACACTTGAGGATGAAGCTTCAGTAGAAGAAGTTAAAAGGGCTTACGAAGAGCTCAAGAAAATGGCGAAAAGCTGAGCTTTAAAAGAATTAAGGAGATTAGTAGGCCTTAAAATCCTAGTTGATTATGAAGGTTAGAAATTCTCGCATTAGCTGATAAAAAATAATTTTGGCAAAAATAATAAAATCGACACAGTATTCCTTGAAGAACGATAAGATGGTCATCTCAAGGATAGATGTACATATGCAACTGGACTTGAAATAAATTCTTTTTAAATAATAGTATAAAGAGACACAATTCAAATTTAAATAAATCGCTTCATAAATTTACGAAGGGATAGAATCTTATGGAAAATCGTATGAAATCCTTCTTTGAGCCAGCATCGGTAGCTGCGATAGGTGCTTCTCATAAAAAAACAAAAGTTGGCAACGTTGTGTTTCATAACCTTTTGATGAATAAAGAGAGGGGCATATTTAAGGGAGAAATATACCCAGTGAATCCAAAATACACTGAAGTTCTTGGCATAAAGTGCTATCCATCTTTAAAGGAGATTCAGAAAGATGTTGAGATGATCGTAATAGCGGTACCAGCAGAGGCAGTTCCTAACGTAATGGAAGATGCTGGAGAGGCAGGTGTAAAGGCAGCGATAATAATATCCTCTGGGTTCAATGAAGTAGGGAATAAAAAACTTGAGGATGATGTGGTAAGAATAGGCTTAAGATCGGGAATAAGGATAATTGGTCCAAACTGCATGGGAATATACAACCCTTATTCAGGGATTGATACGCTCTTCTTACCAGAGGTCAAAATGCTTTCAAGTGGGAGGGAAGTTGTAGCAACAGCAAGACCTTTTCCTGGGTCGATCGTACTGATAAGTCAGAGCGGGGCCTTTGGGGCTGCAGCCTTGGACTATATGGCTGGTCATGGCATGGGTGTGAGGGCTTTCGTAAGCCTCGGAAATAGGTGTGATGTAGAAGAGCATGAACTTCTAAGCTATTTTGCTAAAGATAAGAGGACAAAGGTGATTCTATTATATATCGAAGGGATAAACAAAGGAAGAGAGTTCTTTGAATCTGCAAAAGGTATAACGAAGGTCAAGCCTATAGTTGCTCTGAAGGCAGGGAGGACTTGGGCCGGGGCGAAGGCGGCTGCATCCCATACCGCTGCATTGAGCGGAGTAGACCAGATTTATGGTGCAGTCTTCAAACAGTGCGGAATTGTAAGGGCGATGGATGTGGAAGAGCTCTTCGATATGGGTAGGGCCATAAACCTACAACTGCCATCTCCTAGTAATAAAACTGCTATATTAACGAACGGTGGAGGTCCAGGTGTTGTTGCCACAGATGCATGCGAAGAATCTGGGCTGTCGATCGTAAAGCTTTCGGAAAGTATAACAAATAAATTTGATGAGTTGAAGGCAAGGGGCGAACTCATCCCCATAATGGTGAACTCAAACCCGGTCGACCTTACTGCATTGGCAACGAGCGACATGTATGCCAGAGCCCTTAAAATATTGCTTGATGACAAAGATATAGATGGTTTACTGGTCATAACCTTACCTCAAACACCTTCTATTTTAGATGATGTCATTGAAAAGGTTGCAGATGTGGCAAAGGGGCAAAACAAACCCGTAGTGGCTTGTGTGATGGGGGGGACGGAGATGGCAGAGGAATTCAGAGTAAGGTTCGAAAAGAGTGGTATCCCTTCCTACTCTATGCCTGGGAGGGCCGCAAAGGCACTTTACAGCCTCATGGAGTATGGGAAATACTTAAGGAAAGCGTATAAACGAGATAAGTAGGGCACGCCTAACCTACTTTATATTCTCAGTATTTTTTGCCTTTCTAAGTGGCTTCGCTATATCCTTTAGAATGCTTTCTAATAAAGATGGATATTCAGAATCCTGAAATTCTATCAAATCGAATTCCTTCGTCTTCTTTGCGACCTTCAACCCAAGTAGATGGTAACAAATATCGTCTTTGTTACTAAGTACTTGGTAGTAGAAGTGTCCACAGGAACAGTAAGGTTGCGAATCATCGACAAGTTGGTCACCCTCTCGACCTACAACCGTCCATATCTCACGCCCACTAGGGAGGAACTTATGAAGCTTTACACTTCCTTTAGATACTAGTTTTAGGGCCTTATCTAGCTTCTCACCATAATGCCCATATTGAGCAGATAACTCCTTCTTCGATGTCATCCTCAATCTCCTGATTAGGATATTTTATCGAGGGTAAATACATTGCTCTTAATCGGTCTTAGCAAAACAAATAAACATCTGGTTTTAGATTCCTATCAGCCTCGGTAGCTCAGCTGGAAGAGTTCCTCCAAGAGCAATTGCCTTGTAAGCAATAGGTCGTGGGATCGAGACCCACCCGAGGCTTAATTTGAAATCTAGAGATAACCTAGACTACTAATAAAAATCGTGAGACTTGCTCCATAGACATCCCAGATCTTAATTGGGCCAGTTCTATCAAGCTCTTCGCTTCTTTTATCACTTCACCAATATAATGAGAATCTCGGTTTCAGGGACACCCTTAAAGTGCATCTTGTTCTTTTCATCAAAGGTAATGATTGTTGAGATTAAAATCATCGAAGGTGTTTTTTAATACCTTCTCCATACTATCCATGGCCATGATCCCTTGCCGGCCTAAGAAGCGAGCAACTATTTGTTTTAAGGAAATGATTAATTTTTTCCTTAATACTTATGATTATTATCTCATTATAATGTGATTTAGATGGTCAGATATCATCTTCCAAAAGGCATGCGTTACTCAACTCTAGATGAGAGGGAGAAGTTCTATAGAGATGAGTTCGAACTTGAGAGGGTTAGAAGATGGTTTGAAGGAAGGATGAAAAAAGTGATCTTTGCAGTTGTTATAGGAAGGCATACCAGAATCTACCCGAAAAAGTATGAGGAGGATGCTTCTACCACCATAATCATCGAAAGATATGGGGATCTTGAGGAGGTAAGAGATTGGATTCTTGAGTTCATGCCCGAATCGGCATATTATGATAGGAACATTTACGATGAAAAAGGCAATATAACTGGCCAAGAGTTGGCCTTCGACCTTGATCCAGAAAATCTTACTTGTCCAATTCATGGCACCCTCACGGATAAGATGAGAAGGCATCAAGGTCTAAGTTTCTGTAAGCTTGAACTTCAGATGGTTAAGGATGAGACGATAAAACTCTATGAGGAACTTAAGAAGACATTCTCATCTATCGAGATCGTTTATTCAGGTAGAGGATTACACATCCATGTCTCTGATGAGAGGGCATTCAAGATGAGCTATAAAGAGAGGAGAAGGCTTGCTCGATATCTGAAGGGTAAAGGCTACCTTATAGATGAGTGGGTTACCTCTGGTGGCATGAGATTGATCAGGCTTCCGTACAGTCTACACGGTATGGTATCTAGAATCGTGATTCCTATCGGTATAGACGAGCTTAAGAGCTTCAACCCCATCGAGGATCAGAGATGTATACCGAAATTTATGAAGCCATAGCCTTATTCTCTTCATTTAATCATTTTTTGACTTTTTCAGCTTTCTTCTCTTTCTTCTTATAGTAATAGTACTTTTTCTTTTTTTCTTCCTCGCCTTTTTTAGGTTTTGCCATCCCAAATCCACCTGATAGTTTCTCTCTATTATAGTAAAAGATTTTCGATTCATAAAACAACATTGCTACACACCTCAATAAGTAGGAATGACTTCTATCTCTATCGTTTTTGGAGGGGAGGATTGTAGACTATCTTTGTTTTTTGCCTCATAGTTCTTCTTTATATCGTTTCGTATGTATCACATTATGATAGATGATTAATTCGCATCTAAAGATGTTTTTTGGATTAAAGTTTGAAGATCTCTGTATCGACCCATTCTTTTTTAAGTATAGTCCACCAATCGACTGCCAATCCTTTTAATACATACTCATATGGTAGCCATCCATAGCCGTTATCCCCCCATCCTGCGCCCCAAGAGTTCCTGATGAGCAATGCTCCAGTAGTCTCCTTTTCACAAGTAGTGTTCTTGATCTTCATTTCATTATCATATCCAACAGCAATCACAGCATGACCACCAAGAATATCCTCTCCAGGACATGGATAAGGAATCTTTCCTTCAGCAGAAGCTTGGGAAATGCATTGGTAGACAGTAAACCCGAACATCGATGGCAAACCAGCAGCCAAATTTGTCTTGATTCTTGCCAAAAGTATATCCTTCTGTATTGCAGGTGGATCAAGCCTCAAGTATTTAATAGGCTGATAAGCTTGGGCGAAAGCATAACAGAACGCACTTGGCTCCTCATCGAAGTCGGCTATTGTATAGGGCCAATATTCTTCTGGGGGAACTCCGAACAGCACCATAGCTCCCATTGTAGTTCGAAGAAAGGCTCCAGTATCTCCTGTCCAGTGAAGAAGGTTTCTTGTTACCTTATAAAGAAAGAGCCTAGAAGCATCTATATGCCTTCCAAAAGCCCTCCTTTCATAATACTCGACCAATCCTATACCTGCATGTGCTGTACAGGATCCAAGCTGTCCTTGATCTTCGATGGGAGAACACCAATCCCTGAGGTCCACAGATGTTGGAAGACCTACCGTCACAGGCTCTTCTACTCGTATCTTTTGTACCATAGGCTTAATCTTCTCATGCTCCACTGTATAATCTCGATAATCAGGATAGTCTGGAAGCCATCCCATTCCCTTCTTTTCTATTTTACTCATAATAGATCGATATTAGAATAGACGCCATGAATATTTAAATACATAATAATTTGCACATACGTTACAGATAACGGAAATGTTAAATTGGTCTTAGTTCTATAGATTGACCATGTCCAAAAAGTTCGCTTCTGTAAGCCTTCCAAAAGAGCTTATCGATAAGATAGACTCGATTATAAGGGATGGAAGATATGGATATGAGAGCCGCCCAGAGTTCATCAAAGAGGCGATAAGGAAAAGACTTTCAGAACTTGGGTATGAAATCAACCGAATTGTCCATGCACTTAAAGTCTGGAACGTAACCAAGGATAGTGTGACGATATTTGATGAGACTCTGAACAGATGGGTGAATGTTCTCATAAGAGAGGGTAAGATTATCTGTGAATTGGATAGATCTGAAGATTGCACTCATGTTAGATTTGCAGCCGAAATTCCCGAAATTGTATCACTTTTCAGAAGGATGGGGTGGAAACTGCGAAGAAGATGAGCTGGGCCGTGCCTTGGAAAGCTGGTCCATTCAAGGTTTCATCTTCATCGGTCATTAACAAATGATCATCTATTTTTCATGTAAGAATCAAGGGATTCAAAAGACTTTGAAAGTGTGATCTTCATACCATCGATGGCAGCGATAGTATCTATCCCCGTCCTTTCAGTTATCTTTTTAGCCTCATTTTCAGGAGGGGCCCTGATCATCTTATAGCCGAAGTGAGTAATCAAGACCATTCTAGGCGATAGAAGCTCAACGATCTTTATCGCATCATCTATACATAAATGACCTCGAAGTCTTTTATTACCGGGTCTTAAAACACTTAAAATCAAGAGATCAGAAGATTCAGCACCTCTTATCATCTCTTCCTTGAACTCTGTATCTGTGAAGTAGGATATAGATCGTTTATCATCATCGAGTCGGAAGCCTATAGCGTAAAGGTCGGTGTGGAAGGATTTTAGAGCCGTAATCTTGATCTTATCGTAGACTATGGTTTCACCAGGAGCCATCGATACAACTACTTCAGGGAGGTTTTTATGGTATGTGGAAATAGCAGGATACCCCATCTCATCTACAGGCTCTAGTACACTTTTCGATCCGATCAATAAACCTTGCTTTACATTCCCTCCTCTTGTAACTGCTTCTATGTAGATTTCGGCATCACAGTAATGGTCTGGATGCCTATGAGATAACAAAACACCCTTTACTAAGAAGGGGTCGAGATGGAGTTGATTGAAGTGATATATGGAACCAGGACCAGGATCGATTATAAATATACTATCGTCCAGGAGGAAGGCCAGCCCCCCAGTTCTCCTCTCTTGTTTCATAGTAACCACCCTCCCTCCACCACTGCCCAAAACGATGATCTCCCTTATCATTGCAAAGGCATATTCGGATTCCATTATTAGCCTTTTAGGAGATAAACTATTTCTAAGATAGATCATAAAAGAAACTGATATCTTTTAGGACGGGCATATTTAGAATATAGCCGAAGTGACGGAATCTGGTTGTTATGCCTTTCCAACTTACTAACTTCTTTAGGTGTTGGATTTCAGTAATTCATCATTACAAAGTTCATACAGAAGTTTTAAAGGCAAAATGTATATAATTCAAATTCAATTGAAATAGTAAAGGAAAAATATGGATGTATGTGATGTGTTAGGTTATGATTGAAATCAGATGGCATGGACGTGGAGGCCAAGGTGCAGTTACAGCCACACAACTACTAGCCAAGGCTTGTGTCAAGGAGGGGATGTACGCCCAAGCCTTCGCTATGTTCGGACCCGAGCGGCGTGGCTCTCCAGTAGTGGCTTTCACTAGGATAGATAAAGAGCCTATCGATGTTAGATCGAACATATACGAGCCAGATATAGTCGTTGTTTTCGATACTCTTCTTATGCAGAGTGTAGATGTCAAAGCAGGCTTAAAGCCCGGAGGAACTATAATATTCAACACTCAATCTTCTCCAAAAGAACTGGAGAAGGATTTTCCAGGGTTTAAGATAGGCGCTGTTAATGCTACAGAGATAGCTTTAAACAGATTAGGGGTTCCTATAACGAATACCGTTATGTTAGGCGCCTTGGTGAAGACGACTAGAATCGTTGATCTCGAAAATATTGAGGATGTTGTACTAGAAAGGTTCAACGTAAAAAATGTCGAAGCGGTCAAAGAGGCTTTCGATAAGACTCTTGTATTGGAGGGATAATAATGAAGAAAGAATTACCCTACTGGGATGAAATGGAGCAAGGTTTCGTAACAAGAACCTTGACAGAAATGATCAATAAGACAGGTACATGGCGCACCTTTAAGCCTGTGATCGACCATTCAAGGTGTACGAAATGTAGATGGTGTATAATCTACTGCCCTGAACCATGTATACACATGGAAGCCTCTAATTCTGATGAGAAAGTAATAATCGACTATGATTTCTGTAAAGGTTGCGGGATATGCGCTGAAGAGTGTCCTGTTAAAGTCATAGATATGGTGGAGGAGTAAGTAGGATTGAAGACAGTTGAACCTATTCTTCTTTCGGGGAACCTTGCAGAGGCTTATGCAATAAAGCAACTTGATGTGGATGTGGTGGCAGCCTACCCAATCACCCCCCAGACAACCATTATCGAGAAGATTTCAGAGTACGTTGCAGATGGGGAGTTAGATGCAAATTTCATGCTTGTTGAATCGGAGCATTCAGCCATATCTTCATGTCTATCTGCGGCTAGCGCCGGTGCGAGAGTCTTCACATCGACCTCATCACAAGGACTGCTTTTGATGCATGAGATACTCTTCATAACTTCGGCTTTAAGGCTACCAGTAGTTATGGCGGTTGCAAATAGATCGGTCTCTGCCCCGATAAATATATGGTGTGACCATGGAGATATAATGCCTCAGAGAGATGTAGGTTGGATTCAGCTATTTGCAGAGTCTGCCCAAGAGGCTTACGATAAGCTCATTCAAGCATATAGAATCGCTGAAGATCCAGAAGTAAGGCTACCAGTGATGGTCAACACAGATGGCATTATCTTGAGCCATACCTATGAACCAGTATTCCTTCTTGAAGATTCTGAAGTTGCTTCATTCGTGCCTTGGAAACTATACCCCTTGAGATTAGACCCAGAGAACCCCTTGACCATGGGTGCTTTTGGCTATCCTGAATACTACTTCGAGACGAGGTATCAGTCTGCAAAGGCGTTAGAAGATTCCATTAATACAATTTCGGAAGTTGATGAGAAGTTTGGTGAGATATCGGGAAGGAAGTACGGTACAGTCTCCCCCTTCAGATGTGAAGATGCGGATGTAATCTTGATCTCCATGGGTTCGATTTCAGAGACTATCAGAGCGACTGTAAGAAAACTTAGGGAAAAGGGTGAGAAGGTAGGGATGATAAGCCTAAAACTCTTTAGACCTTTCCCCTTTAAGGAGATGATAAGCTTGGTACAGGACGTAAAGGCAGTAGGTGTTGTCGACAGAGCATTCTCACCAGGGGCCGCAGTCGGGCCTGTATTCAACGATATAACTTCTGCACTTTACCTTTCGAAGATGAGCGTACCTTGTGTGAACTTCTTTGCTGGATTAGGGGGAAGAGATGTGAGGATGGCAGAAGTAGAAGATATGTTCGAAAAGCTCAAAGAGGTCGCTAATACGGGGGTTGTCAAGGAGCATAGATATTACGTAGGTCTGAGGGGATGAGAAATGCCATTTAAGAGTATCAAGTCGCTTGAAGAGAGACCTGACTTCTTCAGTCCTGGGCACGGCTTATGCCCTGGTTGTGGTGCAGCCCAGATAGCAAGAATTGTAACAAAGGTTGCTGGAAAAGATACGATTATAGTTACTCCTACTGGCTGTCTTGAAGTATCAACTACGACTTATCCAGCAACTTCATGGAAGGTTCCTTATCTACATGTAGCCTTTGAAAATGCGGCTGCCGCAGCCTCTGGAATAAAGGTTGCTTACGATGCATTGATCAGAAAGAAAAAGATAAGCAAAGATGCGAACTTAGTTGTCCTAGGTGGCGATGGAGGTACTGCCGACATAGGATTACAGTCTTTAAGTGGAGCATTGGAGAGGGGAGAGCGTATAACCTATATCTGTTATGATAACGAAGCCTATATGAATACAGGCATCCAGCGTAGTGGAGCGACGCCCTACGGTGCATGGACTACAACGAGTCCTGCAGGCCAGAAGACATTGAAGAAGGATCTTATGGGGATGGCCATGGCTCATAGAGTAAAATATGCAGCCACAGCGTCTATAGCATACGTAAGAGATGCGGCGAATAAGGTTGAGAAAGCGATCTCTCTGGGTGGGCCTTCTTTTATTCATTGGATCCAACCCTGCACCGTTGGGTGGAGATATGACCCCAAGTTAACGGTCAAGATAAGCAAATTAGCTGTCAAGACGGGTCTTTGGCCTCTCTATGAATATTATGAGGGGGTTACAAAACTTACAGTAGAAGTGCCAAAAAGGCTTCCTGTATCTGAGTACCTTAAGCTCCAGGGGAGATTCAGACAAATAATGAACAAACCAGAGGAGCTAGCGAAGATTCAATCTTATGCGGATGGCCTTGCTGGCAAATTCGGATTAGGACCAGTGGCTCAATAATAAGATAAATAAGATGAGATTTATCTTTCCCTCTTCCTTTAATTATTTTAAAATATGGAAGGTTTATATGTAAGCCTCAAAAAACCTATAATATTACGTTTAACGAGTTAATGGAAGATGGATAAAGGGGGTACTAATTTGCATAGTTCTATTGTAAAATACCATGTAAGGCTAAAGTTCGATATAGAAGGTGTAGTAGAAAAGGCAGACATGATAGGGGCGATCTTCGGGCAGACAGAGGGCTTGTTCGGACCTGAAATGAATCTTAACGAGCTTCAAAAGTCTTGGAAGGTCGGCAGGATAGAAGTTTCGTTAGAATCCAAGAGAGATAGGACATATGGGGAGGTCTTGATTCCCATGTCTACCGATGTATCTACTGCTGCTTTGATAGCTGCTGCTGTTGAAAGCGTGGACAAAGTAGGACCTTGTTCAGCACACTTCACACTCTTAGGGATCGAAGATGTGCGTGTATATAAGAGAAAAGTAATAGTTGAAAGAGCGAAGGAGATTATAAAAGAGTGGGCTTCAAAATCTGTCAGCGAAAGTGGGGAATTGCTGAAAGACCTTGTCGAGGTGGCCAAGCGTTCAAAACTTATCTCCTATGGTAAAGAGGGGTTGCCTGCAGGTCCTAGCGTCTATACTTCAGATATAATAATAGTTGTAGAAGGAAGGGCGGATGTGATAAACTTGCTTAAGGCAGGGATAGATAACGTCATAGCGATCGAGGGTGTAAAGATTCCAGAATCGGTGATAAAACTCTCAAAGGAGAAGCGGGTCGTAGCCTTCTTAGACGGGGATAGGGGCGGAGACCTCATATCGAAAGAACTTTCACAGATAACAAACATCAATAAGATAATCAGGGCCCCTCAAGGAAAAGAAGTGGAGGATCTGGCACCTACAGAAATCATCAGCATACTAAAAAGAGAGATGGAAGCGCCACCTATAGAAGAAGTTACTGTACCCTACCAAGAGCAACTTATCGAAAAGGTTCGTGAACTATTCCCAGAAATCAATAACACATTAGAAGCAATAATACTCGACGAAAATTTTAGTCAGATCATGAAAGTCCCGATAAACGAGCTTATGCAAAGCTTAGAGAACGTTGGGGGAGCAAAGTATCTTGTCTTCGACGGGATAATAACCCAACGTTTAATCGATTCAGCCTCAAAGATAGGTATCAACGCTATTGTAGGGCACAGGGTAGGGGATATAACAAAAAATCAAGCCGAAACGTTATTGAAGACCTTCGATGAGTTTGGACTAGAGTAGTCTTACTAAAAGCAAATGATCATACATAAGTTCATCGCAAAAAAGGGTCTAGCATTTCTTACTCTAGAAGACGCGGATGATCTCTGGTGTTTGAAGAGGATCATAGAACCAGGGGACCTAATCTCTGGAGAAACTTCTAGAGTCATCAAACGTATGGGTACATATACTCGGCCCGACAAAGGAGAGCGTGTAAAAGTCAAGATAAAATTGAAGGTCGAGAGAGCAAAGCTGGACAGCAGTTTTGGCAGACTTAGGATCTTTGGGAAGATCTTAGAGATGCCGGAAGACATCTTAACAAAAGGGTTCCATTCTATAGTGGCAACCCCTAACTATAGCCTATGGATCCAAAAGGATCGTTGGAAAGAGATAGACTTGCGTATATTAAAGGATAGTGAGAAGGCGACGGAGCGCTTCATGATAGTATCCATGGATAGAAGGGATGCTGGCGTTGGAATTGTCCAGGGTACTCACCTCCAAATACTTCCAACTGTAGAGTCCGGGTTAGCAGGCAAGCATTACGATATGAAAGAAAAATCTTCACGTCCTTATTATAAGGAAGTAATAGAGGTGATAAAGTCGGTCTATAGACCCTGTACAGAGATATTCGTAGCTGGACCGGGCAATACAAAGAATTCCTTTGTCAACTTCTTATCAAAACAGAAAGATAGTTTTGTAGGCCATGCCAAGATTATAGACGGCATAGATATAACGGGAGATGACGGTGTACACATGGTCCTCCGCTCAGCTCAGCTTAGGAAATATATCGAAGAGAGCAAGCTCGCCCACGTAACTGCTTTACTGGAGCAAGCCGTAAAAAAGATAGCTGATGGTGATGATAGAATAGCATTTACCTTCGATGAAGTTAAAGAGGCGAGCAAGTTGGGCGCTGTGGATTCGGTATTGATATCTGACAAGATCTTTGAGCATGGTATCGATGAAGATGATCTTGCCGAACTTTTAAACTCTGTTGAGGAATTCCGCGGGAAAGGGTATCTAATAGACTCTTCTACAGATACCGGGTCTCAGGTTATGGGGATGGGTGGTATCGTCGCTATCCTTAGATTCTCTCTCAGAGCTTCAAAAGTCTAAAGAGCTTAAGTTCATCGAAAATCTACATTTTCGGTCAGCCATTGTAGATATTTGGGGTCCACATACTGTGGGGCAATCTCAACTATCTCTGGAACTTCGTAAGGATGGTTCTTTCTTATAAAGTCCCTTAACACATCCGCACCTTTTTTTGTAGTCTTGAAGAGTACCAGGAATTCATCTACTTCTTCGATATTTCCATTCCATATGTAGATCGATCTAACTTTTGTAATATTCACGCATGCAATCAATCTTGCTTTGATCGATTCTCTAGCAATTTTCTCAGCATTTGCCTTATCTGGATATGTACTAATTATCATTCTAAATTCCATTTAAATTATAATAGATATAACATGGCTTTATATCAATTTAATCAGCAGATCACAAGTATGGGACAGCCAACATCAATACTACCAAAGATACCATAGCTATCGTAACGCCACCAGTGATTCTTTTGATGGTTCTCTCACTTAGTCTGTTTTTTCCTACTGCTTGCAATAAAACTCTGAAGGCTTGCCCACCATCTAGGGGGTATATTGGGAGAGCGTTGAATATCGCCAAGTTGATGCTTATGAACCATACCCAAAAAAGAAGGTTAGCCAAAGGATGTAATGCGTAACCCAAGCTAGATGTGTAAAAGTTAACCATCACGTCAGAGAAGGGGACATTATATGGGGCCAAAGTAGGTAGAAGAAGGTAGATTACAGGCGATGTAGAGCCGAAGTCTCTATATCCGTTCAGTATGTCGGCCAGCCCCACTGGTCTAATACCGTGACTTTCAGAAGGGTCTGTCAACAGTACACCGAGAACTGGCAGCGAGCTATTTTGGGGATGGCTTGCCAAGGCCATCGTAAAATTCATCAGTGTTTCTCTTCGTTCAATGGCCAGAGTGATAGTGTCTCCCGGTTTCATAGTAGAGAGAACTTCGTCAAGTTCATTTGATGAAGAGACTCTGATTCCATTCAGATTCATTATAATGTCTTCAAGTTGGATTCCTGCTTGTTTGGCGGGAAAGTCTTGCCAAAATCCCACTATAACTGGACCATTAGGTAGTGTTAATATATGGTTTAAAGTTTTGCCATCTCTTTCAAAAGTTAAGTCTACAGTTTCACCAGCTCCATATAGTTTTAAGGCATCATTAAAGTCGGATGTTGACGATACATCTACACCATCCACTCTTATGATTATGTCATTTAGTGAGATGCCTGCTTTTTGAGCTGGGCTGTCTTGAACTATCCCAACTACCCCTACTCCATTCACAATAGGAGTCATCGAACCCAATATTAGTAATAATCCAAAAAGCGCTATTAACGCCGCTATTATATTGCTACCAGGTCCTGCTGCCAACACTCTTCCTGAATCTCTTGCCTTAGCTTTTCTTAGTTCTTTTTCATCCACATCCACAAAAGCTCCTATGGGGAATACCAACAAAAGTATCATCCCGCTCGACTTTACTGGAATTCCTAAAGATCGAGCCAGTATTCCATGTGCTCCCTCATGAACTATTATGGCGATTATCAGGGCGATCCATCCATAGAATATTGGAAGGTAAGGGTTGATGCCAGGTATCAGCAAGTTAGCGAGGGGAGTTATCCCTCTTGCGAAATCTCTCAGAGCAGCGGTAGAAATGAAAGCCACTACCGTATTTAAAATGAGGTAAAAGCCTATTGCAGCTACTATTGGAAACACATATAATAAAACCCATCCAAGTTTCTTAATTAATCCTAACCGTCCTATCCTTTCTATGATCGAGAGGCCTTTCTTCGTCCTTATCAAAATGAATGGGAAGGTTACTTCTACTCTTTTTAGCTCCCCATCTGCAGAATTGTTCTTTGTCAATCTAAGCCCACCACAGAACTACAGATATATTATTTATGAATATATCAAACTCCAATGTATCCTCTATTTGAATATAACTTTAAGTGTGTTTTTATAAATAAATTGATGGGGAATTCGTAAGATTTTGCGTACATATAGAAGATGCACCGTATGTAGCAATAAAGCAGTGTACTTTAGAATTTACTCTGGTACTGGACTATGCAGTTCGTGCTTCTGTTCTTCTATTGTAGAGAAGGTAAAGAGGGCTATATCGAAATATGATCTTCTGAATCATGGAGATGTAATAGGTATAGCGGTCTCTGGAGGAA
>JAKLZD010000130.1 GCA_024256245.1 Candidatus Methylarchaceae archaeon HK01M | reverse complement strand
CGTCTTTGAGAGTTGGAATCAAGGCTAAGACAGCATTTCCGCCCAAAGGGCCTATAAATGCCCCAAAATAGAGGATAACAATTCTTTTGATGAACATTCGTCCAATCATCTAGGTTTCTGATCGTTTGGTTTCTTTATCTTAATAATTTTTTATCTCTTTATGAGAAACTTTGGTATTAAGTAATTTTATGATTTATAGTCGATTGAAGACTTGGAAGGTAAATCCCCCACCCTCGATGTCTAGGTTAAAGGGGGTAGAGTTCCTGTTTAATCCAATGTACTCGATTTGAGTTTCAATTACACAAATGTAGGCGACGTTCTAACGGTGAATTCGGTTGTCAATATTAAAGATCGTCCATGACCGTTCTTTTACCAGTTAGATGTCAACTGTGATCTTCACATCGATCCTTCTATGAACACGAGTCTCGTCGTGGAGACAGGCGTTGGGGGAATTGTCTTGAATGCTTAGGCTGGAGTGGTTCTCGATCTAGTACAGCTGTAGTAGGAATAGATCTTGATGAGCAGGTCGACTTTTCCGGCACATTATCTTATCTATATTCAAACAACTATCCTACCAGTAGCAATTTCAATGCGAGCCTCAAAACGACTAATGGTGGTGTTCGAATAAACGCAAGGTATACATCAAGTGCAAGAGAATAGATGGAAAAACAAGAAATTCTTCAGCTTAGAAACTCAGGAACTCGAATAGGCCGAGAGAGATACAACCGAATTCAGAAGGAATTCAGAAATTTAACATATTTAGAGTTCGATGTTGCCTTGAGGACGAAGGAGGTTAGATATTTTGGGGAGTTGTCGTGTTACTTATCTTACGCGAAAATCTAATATTTCTTTATATTTGGACCTAAAAGTAGTCAGATAAATTCATTTATCAATGATCTCTTAGAGCCGGATGACATGGATTTCATCAACGCTCCTTACAATAGCTCCATGCTCATTCATGACCTTAATGAGTTCTTCGTAAGATACGTTGGTGCCAGCTATAGTCAGTTTTATCGTCTCAGTCCTCACATCGACTTCAGTGACAGTTATATTAACTTCATCAACTCCCTTAACCTCACATAGGGCTTTGGATAGGTCGAGAATTGTAGTTTCACGAGGCTTGAGGGAGTCTATAATCATTTTTTTAATGTGAACAGACATATTTGTTATCGCATCATAGAGTCATATATATAAGTTAGAGGTTTACTTATGTATAGATGTAATTATAAATTGGGTTTGAAGTCTTGATTAAGGAGGTATGGTAAGTATTCAAAATCGGACCCTTCTAAAATTAAAAAAATACCTCAAAATCGCAGGGGCAAACGAAATTGCACGAAGATATCTTCTACTGAATGGGTTCGATGGGGCATTGGCTACATTAGGAGTAATAATTGGCTCTTATATTGCCGGAGGGATCGATACAAAGATAATCCTAAGTGCAGGCTTTGGTGCAAGTCTTGCTATGGGAATTTCGGGTGCTTGGGGCGCTTTCGTGGCAGAAAGGGCTGAGAGGATCAGATTTCTGAAGGAACTCGAGCAGGCCATGTTTTCAGAATTGAAGAACTCTATAATAGAAAAAGCTTCGAAAGTAGCCACTTTATGGGTAGCTCTTGTCGATGCTTTATCCCCCATCTTGACTGCTTTCATTACATTATCGCCATTCCTTCTCTCTGTATATGGGTTGATGCCCCTTGATAGTGCTTTTATATTAGCGATAATATTTAATATGGCAACCCTCTTCTCCTTAGGTCTATTCCTCGGCAGAATATCAAGGTCGAATATGATCCTACAAGGGGCTTTGATGGTCTTTACAGGTTTTATTACATTGTTTTTCCTGTTAATCCTGGGACTATTTTTTTAAAGATATCGAGTAAAGAGATTAACTTCGAAAAACGATGTCCTAGTTTTTCCCCTCTTCTAGTGATTACGTCTTTATATTATCGAATAGAGGACAAAGAACAGTATGAATGTCAGAGATACTGTGTTTATCAGCTTTACAAGCACATGCAATGACGGTCCTGCACAATCCTTTAGAGGGTCTCCAAACGTATCTCCTACTACAGCAGCTTTATGGGCTTCCGATCCTTTACCTCCAAAGGCACCTGACTCTATGAGCTTCTTCGCATTATCCCATGAAGCTCCTCCAGTATTCATCAAAAATGCGAGAAGCGTACCGCTAACAGTTGCACTCATGAGGAAAGCCCCGACAGCCACTGGTCCAAATATGAAGCCCACTATTAATGGTACTAAGACTGGCATTATACCAGGGATTATCATCTCCTTTTGAGCCCATAACGTGCTGATATCCACACACTTGGAGTAATCTGGTTTGGCACTTCCTTCCATCAGACCTGGTATATCTCTGAACTGCCTCCTTACTTCTTCCACAACCTTAAAGGCCGCCTTGCCTACCGCCCTTATGGCGTATGCGCTGAAGATGAATGGGAGGAGGCCCCCTATGAATAAAGCCGCTATTATCTCGGGTCGAACTATATCAACGATTACTTCTAGCGATGGGATGCCTGCGATGCGTGCATAGTCTGTCAGATAAGCCTGGAAGAGGAGAAGAGCAGCCAAACCTGCCGAGCCTAGAGCGTAACCTTTGGTGAGGGCCTTAGTAGTGTTCCCAGCAGCATCGAAGGCATCCATCCTATCTCTCATCTCTTTCTCTTCACCAGACATCTCTGCTATCCCTGCAGCGTTATCGACAATAGGCCCAAACCCATCCATACCAAGAATCATACCAGCTACTGAGAGCATCCCCATAGTCGCCACTGCTGTGCCGTATACTCCACCTTCATGCCAAGATATACCTTCAACTTCAAGACTGAAAAGCCCACCGAAATAGTATCCTATGAGTATTGTTAAAATTATGGCTATTACAGGCAAGGCTGTGCTCTCCAATGAAACCGAGAAGCCGCTGATGATATTGACTGCAGGTCCTGTTGTAGAAGAGCTAGCTATTTCTTCCACAGGTCTATATTTTTTCGAAGTATAATAATCTGTTATGAGAAAGATGAGGACGCTCATTAAAACCCCTGCTAGGGCTGCTAAGTACAGGTTGACGCTAAGAATCGTATTGGTTACAAGAAAGTAAAGACCGAAGACGACGATAAGGGTGGTAGCTATCATCCCATTTCTCATAGGGATCATAGGGTCCTTGAAGTTACGAGCTCTAATGAAAGGTACACCGAGGATCGTACCAAAGATACCTACCGCCCTTACCAAGAGAGGGAATATCACAAAGAAGAAGTTATTCGTAACTAAAAATAGGGCTACGCCTACGAGCATGGCACCTATATTTTCAGCAGTCATGGACTCAAAAAGATCAGCGCCCCTGCCTGCTATATCTCCTACGTTGTCGCCTACATTATCGGCTATAACTGCGGGGTTCCTAGGGTCGTCTTCAGGAATTCCTGCCTCGATCTTGCCTACTATATCGGCTCCTACATCCGCCGCCTTTGTGTAGATTCCTCCCCCTAGTTGGGCAAATAAAGCCGAAAGGCTCGCTCCAAATCCCAAGCTGACTATCAGCTCTGGACTGCCGTAAAGATAGAAGAGGCCAGTAACTGCTAAAAGGCTCAAACCTACATTAAAAAGACCCATGACAAGACCGCCGTAGTAAGCCAATTTCAGTGGTCTATCAAGGCCGTACCTTACGGAGTAAGCAACCTTTGCGTTGGCTCGAGTGGCCACGTCCATCCCTAAATACCCTGCAAGTAGAGAGAAGCTTGCTCCAATGATGAAGGCGAAGGAGACGAAGGGAATGCCTTGATAACTTTGAAGGTCGAAGGCAATATATAGAATGACGGTAAGTATTATCGATATTATAGAGATGGTTTTGTACTGCCTTTTAAGGTAGGCTTTAGAACCCTCTCTTATAGCCTTCTGTATCTCCCCCATCTTCGGATTCTCGACTTCAAACCGATTCACATACCATGCCAAGTAAATGGCGAACAGAAGTGCGATGATGCCTGCAATTGGCGCCAATAACTCTAATGGGCTACTGAGCATATCGTACCCTCCAATACGGCTATCTCCATAATTATTCCGTTCTTAAGTTTAACTGAAGGAGTGATGTATTGTTGACTCTATTATGATTAAAATTTAAGAATGACCTTTCTCTATAAGGGCAGCTACCATGAAAGGTAGCAATGCTGTTGCCTCGCCATGTATTGTGACTTGTCTTGCTCTCACCTTCACCTTACCCCATGAAATCGCTTCCTTGATCTGAGCCCCACTAAGGCTACCATCGTATTCGATAGCTGTGGTAACAGCGACTGCATAGTCGAGACCTCCCCTAAATTGGTTCCACCATAGTACATGATGCTTTGATATTCCTCCACCTATTATCAGAGCTCCTGTTGACTTTGATTTGAATATAATATCAGATAATATTTCTTCATCTTTTAGAATATCTATTTTGAAGTCTCTATGGATCTGTGAAAATAGCCATATTTGACTTCCAACAGCGCCATCAGTCAATCCCGGTATGACAACAGGTATATTGTTCTTGTATGCCCAATATAATATGGAACGCTCATCATTTACATATTGCCCTAATCTCTTGCAGAGTTCTACAGATGAAAGTTCTCTAATCCCTTCATCATATAATCTATTAAAGAAGTGTTGAAGCTGTTTCTCTAACATTGGCCCATAAGTTTCACGAGGAACAATTATATTACCGAGTCTATGATAACCCTTTTTAAAAAGCATTCTATCATCTAACTCAAAACTTCCTTCATAATAATCACCCCATAAACGTGCAAGATCGTGATCCAAAGTTCCGCAGGTTGTTATTATTATATCAAATAGTTTGCGCCTTACGGCTTCTTTTAATACACCTCTTAATCCTGAAGCTATAGGTGCAGCTGGAAAACTTAGAAATTTTGTGCAAGATTGATCTTTAATCATATCTCTAAGTATCTCGACACCATTAGCAAGATTTCTTCCTACGAACCCGCCAGAATACCTCATCTCATTAATTATCTTGCTTATTGAAAAAGGCTTTTTGAGTTTTATATCTTGGACGGGTCTTAGGTCCGATGAATCTTTCTTTATCATGCCATAATTCGAAGTGAGATTGCTCTATTTTTGTCTTATGCGATCTATCTTATATGTTTATATCACAGAATCTAGGCATGATAGGGATGGCCAGATTGATTTGAAGGTTAGTGGATTAAAGTTCAGGGATAGGGAAAAGTTGATAGAAGTTATTTAAGGATGGTGAAAGTGGTTTGGGCATTCTCAAACAAGTCTTAGAGTTCTTGAATATTCTAGTACTACTAAACTACAGTAAAT
>JAKLZD010000047.1 GCA_024256245.1 Candidatus Methylarchaceae archaeon HK01M | reverse complement strand
AAGATTCTATTACTGATCTCTTCTGGCCTGTTCTTCCTCCTTGTCCCCATCTCCACCTTCTATATAGGTAAATGGATCGACTCGATTGTTAATATGCCCTCTTTTCCTCCCTTTCCCTTCAACTACTATATAGGACCGATGGTCATGGCGGTGGGGACGATAATGGCTTTCAAATCCATTCGTATTCTCTACAAGGGTAGTCAAGGCGTACCTCTTGGGGATTTATACTCGTCAGCACAATCTAGATACCTCTTAACCTCAGGCATCTACGCATACACCAGAAACCCGATGTTATTCGGATACCTACTATTTCTTAACGGACTTGGCCTCGTATTTCAATCTCTCAGCGTCACCTTTCTACAACCTCTTCTTTACACGGCGTTCTGGACTATCTGGATCAAGAAACGAGAGGAACCTACCCTCGAACGAAGATTCGGTGAGAAATATAGGATATATAGGACACTTACACCGTTTCTCATACCCAGACCAAGACGTAAAAATTACTTTCTCTTGAGCATTTAAGAACTCTAAATCAAAGGAAACTAAATTTCTAATCCCATCCTCTTATCTAATTTCATCAAAATGTATCTGATTAACCGTGGGGATGGATGCCTCTGAGGTGATTAGAATCACTAGAAACAAAGAATAACAATAAATATAGATATTATTTAATCCGTGTATCCGTGCTAGTATTTACTTTGGCTACTTTAGCACTCTTGATTTTTATTGCTGTTGATTGACCGAGATTTGAACTTCTGTAGGTGACTTCCTCAAGAGAGATTCCCCATCTTGATCTATATGAACTGTGAAAGAATTGCTGAAATGTTGGCTAAAGCAGTTACTTAGCATCCTCTGGAAAGAGTTTCTTTCCTTTTTCTGTGATTTCGATAGCACCTATTTGTTTGAAGATATCCACGTTGTCAGTGACGTTCCAATACTCTGCAAGTTTGCCATTAACTATGCGATAGATATCGACAGCCTTAGATGTTATCTTCTTGCCGGTTGGGGGTAATCCCATAAATTCGCCTTTATGTGTCCCAGTATAAGAAAGACGAACCCACACCTTGTCTCCTTCAGCAATGATGTCTTCAATAGTTTCATGCCAATCGGGGAAGGCTTTGAAACCCATGTCAAATAATTGTATGAGACCATCTCGGTCGACTTTGTTGGTGTGGTCAATATAATCTGATGCTATAAACTCGTCAAAATCCAAGTTTCGCTTATTATAGGCTTCAATCCATCTACGAACGATAGACTTATTCTCTTCCAATGACATTGAACATCACCTCTCCTTATTCTCTTTTTTAACATTTAAAGGTTGTTGTCTTCGTATGAGCATTTATTCATGTGTTCAAGTTTCACTTCTTTTATAGGTTCTGCTTCAGGTTCTGAGCAAACTCCTCCGCATGTTTGAGGTCTTCAGCATTAGGTCTACCCTTGTTTATTCCCCCAAATAGTTTAAGAATGGAGTTGGTGTTAAAAGCTGTACAACTAAATTCGTCAACAATCATGTAACCTTTAGATTGCAGTTTTTCCCTAAGTGGCGAGTGATTTTCGGCAACATATCTCGTAAACTCCGCCCTATCCAGCTCCATGAACTTCATAGGAGCTCCACAGGTTGAGAAAATGAATGCTTTCCTGTTGGTGACTCGTGGTAGTTTATCGGCAAGGTCAAGCAGAACTTTATGGTGTTCTCCACCATATATCCCTGAGCCAAAGCCTATTAGACTATGCTCTTGAAGCCCTTCAGGATCTATTTGCTGTGGCGTTTTTATTTGTGCATCAAGAACTTTTGCGAAGACTTTAGCGATTTTCTCAGTATTATTGTGATGATATGAAAACAAAACCAATAGAGATTTCATTGGTAAAACATCTTATACATAGAGAGAAACACCACATATCATATATTTAATTAGAGTAGTCCACGGATATGTGAGAAAAAAGTAGTAGTGGTCGTTAGTTTTCACTTTTTAAAGGGGTTACTAAGTCAAAGGATTACGTGACTTCGTAACTAGCTAACTAGCTCATCACGATTGAGCGCATTCATCGGATAGAAGAGTACCCAAATAAGTCTTCGATTCACTATACCTGTATGCTTTTAGTTCTTCTTTCTCGAACTTGGCTCTCTTCTCAAGAACTTCTATGGTTGGCTATTCCTCGACCCCAATAAAATGCCACTCTTCGTTTGACCAACGGCAGTCAATCATCATTTTGATTTTGCAACCGAGTTCTTTCAAATTCTCGATATCCTTACACATGAACTCTTGCTTT
>JAKLZD010000131.1 GCA_024256245.1 Candidatus Methylarchaceae archaeon HK01M | reverse complement strand
AACGAAGCCATTCTCTCTCATGAACTCTATATCGAATTCATCGTCTTTTAGTTGCATATTATCACTATGAGTCGGTTAATGCTTACTTAAAAATTTCAAGGAATGTGAAATCGATGTAGAGTGTTTAAATGAAGGATATCTCAAAAAGAGATATGTATAAATACTAAAAAATTGGCTTTATAATGTCTAGTGGTGCAAAGCTATGGAGTACGTCTATGCCGCTTTACTGCTTCATAAGTTGGGGAAGGAGATAAACGAAGAGAATCTAAAGAATGTTATGAAAGCAACTGGTGTCGAACCTGATGAGATCAAAGCGAAAGCTTTGGTTTCAGCTTTGAGTGAGATAAACATAGATGAAGCCTTGAAGGGCGCTATACCCCCCGCGGTTTCCCCGGTAGCTCCAACCTCTGTAGGGCCTACTGAAGAAAAGGAGAAGCCAGCGGAGAAGAAGAAGGAGAAGGAAGAAGAAAAGAAGGAAGAGGAAAGCCTAGAAGGTCTATCCGCCCTCTTCGGCTGAATTTGAAACGATCAGACTTCTAAAAGTATTTATGTAGATTCGCCTAATCGAAGGTATCCCTTCTCTTCTAATTTATTATATAAAGCTGAAGCTTCTCTACTGCCCTTTGCCAGAAGACAACTGATAGCGTCTCTGCCTGTATAGCCCGATGTCATAGCTAACAAAATAGCTTCGTTATTACACTTTACCAGAAGATCAGTGATCACATCTTTACTCATATAACCTGCTGTAATAGCCAATAATCTAGCCTTTAGTTCAAATTTACTTATAATGAAGGGCAGAGTCTCCCTTGTTGGATAAGACGCTTCTATTGCTATCCTATTGGCATTAAGATATACTTCCTCTATTTGGCGGCGGTATTCGTCTAGATCGAGCTTTATGTCCCTTTCATATAATATAGAACCTTCGAACCATACAACATATGCAGAAAGGCCCGCCCTTATGGGCTTTACGTCTAGCCTCGACAGTAAACTAGCTAATTTTGGCGAGATAGACTCTCCTTTTCTTACAACTGTAGTATCTTTCGATACCCATATACTGCCAGCATCTATCTTTGTAGGTACTTTTACTTCCTTGAACTCGCTCAAAACCGGACCTGGGGGGATGCCAGTGTTTCCTTCGGGTATCATGATGTCGTCGGTCGCTATATCGCCAGGTCTTGCCTGTAAGTTGACCTTGTTTTTTTCAAACATCATATCAAGCTTGAATGGGTCTATATTAGTAAAGATCAGGGCACTCTGACCTTTGAGTTTGTCGGTAAATCTTTCAGATATTTCTAAGCCCTCCTCCTTCAGCGCCATGGATGCTATCTTGTTCTTTACAACTAAAATCTCCATATTATTTCTGAATTTTTTTCTTAACTCCATAAGTTGAGCCGCTCTTATCTTGTAGAGGCTCGAGATCGCTATACATTGATATTTCTTTGCAAGAACTGTAACTCTTTTGATAATTCTTTGCTTTTTAGCTCTAGGGCTTTCCAAAGCGACCTGCAACTATCACACCTCGATGGGGAGCTCTACAGGCGGACCCATTGTAAGTTTTACTTCGAGATTCTTGATATTTTTTGAGCCTAATGGAAGTTTCTTCTTAACTGCGTTTATAACAACTGAGGCATTTTCAGCGACCTTATCATCTTCTATATTCTCATCGCCGATCTTACATGAAATACTGAATTGATTTCTGGTTCTGATCCTAACAGCAGAATGGTATTTTGTTATAGTCTCTTCTATAGGTGTATTAGGAAGCACAGGAGAGGGCATCTTGCCCTTAGGACCGAGGTAAGGTCCAAATATCTTGCCTATCGTTGGCATCAAAGATGCCTCGGCTAGAAAGAAGGAATACTTCTGAGAAATTTTTCTTACCTCCCTTCTCAAAGTAGCCAATTTGTTAAGTTCTTCACGCTCTATAACCCTATCTGCACCACTGCGTCTAGCCTCCAGAGCTATACCGCCAGATGCAAATACACAGATAGTGGGTGGTTTCGTAAAAGCATGAGGCAAGAATAATACTTCGTTGATGTTGAGCTCCCTTTTCTTGGTGTCGATGTTTTGGAGAGATATGATCAGCTCTATGGATTGGGCAAAATTCTTCTTCTTTGCCTTCTCCTTTAATATCTTTATCATCTCATTCGATCTTGACATAATAGATCACTATGACCGTCTTTTTATGATCGAGAGATGCCTGATGATATATTTGTTATAATGTTTTTCTCTTTGAAGTCTATCGATCTATGCTTCTATTCTCTCTCTTGAATAATAAAAAAGCGGACCGACTACTGTTTATGTGAGCCCATTATATCTGTTTG
>JAKLZD010000115.1 GCA_024256245.1 Candidatus Methylarchaceae archaeon HK01M | reverse complement strand
TCAATTATCCGTTTCATTGATAATCGATTCATATTCATCGACCGGAATCTGGATGTGTAGCCTTGCATCTATTGTTCCTTTTCTCCCACGCAGTGGCATTGGATTTTAAGACTATAAGGTTTAATTTAAATCTTTAAAGTATAGAATAGTTCATAAAGGATCATAAACGCTGAATCGATGCAGCGGATTATTGGAGGAGATGAAATGTTGGGTATACAAAGTGGTGTAAGATCAATATTTAGTTGAATTCTAGGAGCCGGGGGTGGGATTTGCACCCACTTAAAGCGGGTCTGCAGCCCGCCGCCTAACTATTCGGCCACCCCGGCGATGCACATAACCATTATCACATAACTTTGTAATAAGCCGAACAGTAGATACGAATTTCAGGATGACAAGAGAAAGTAAAAGAGCGAGGGCTTATTAGCTTCTAGAACATTTACACTCGACTTGAGTACTAATGGAGTGTAAAAATATACAATAGTAAAATAAATATACCAGTAGTAAATAGTCTGAAAGAATTAGTACATCAAGTTAACACAATTATGGTAAACTTAATGGTAAATATTCTCTGCGATGAAGACCCAATTTATTGTTCCTTCTCAATCTCCGCTGATATCTTCTGTGATTTTTGCGTGGCTGCTTCTACGGCTCTCATGATAGCTGTTCTGATTCTGCTGTCTTCGAGTTCGTAAATTCCTTCGATGGTAACGCCACCAGGCGTTACGACCATGTCTTTTAATTCCGCGGAATGGATGTTTGTCTCCAAGGCTAGTTTTCCTGAGCCAAGAACGGTTTGGGCTGAAGAGAAGAGAGATAGATCTCTTGGGAGACCTACTTTTAGTCCAGCGTACATCATAGCCTCGATTATGGTGAAGATGTAGGCAGGTGCACTTCCGCTTAGACCTGTTATGGCATCCATATATCTCTCCTCTACCTCTAAATATTTCCCCATTGCACTGAATATCCCCTTTACATTCTCCTTGTCTTCCTCGGTTATATCTTCAGTAGCACAGTAAGCTGTGAAGGATTCTTGGACGAGGACAGCTACGTTAGGCATGGCTCGGACAAATCTTGCTCCTGGAGCGATCCTTTTCAAATATCTCAAAGAGATGGCTGCTACTAGCGAGACAACGATCTTGCCCTTCACCTCTTCATTTACCTCACTTAACACTGCCTTAACGTCCCTTGGTTTAACACAGAGCAATATTATATCCGCCTCTTTTACTGCTGATGAATTATCGCTCGTTATCTTCACCCCCAACCCCTGGAGATCCTCAATCTTTTGTAACCTCCGCCTTGTGGCAATTATCTCTCCATTATACCTCCCATGTATTAGGCTCTGAACTATAGCCCTTCCAATCGTTCCTACTCCGATAACAGCTATCTTCATCAGGACCGTCTCAACTCCTTTAGTCTTTGAACTAAAGGGTTATTTATAGATTTTATACTTTCCTGATTAAGATATGTTGATTGACTGGTATGAAAGCATTTCGATTTTATCAAACATCAAGATTTTTTTAAGAAATCATCTATGAAAATGTTTATGAGATTTTAGGGCGTTTCTGGGCTTTGTATCCCCGATCCACTAATATTCCACATTCACTTAATACATCGAGGACAGTGGCTGAATTTTTACCATATCTCTTTGTTTGGATATTCCATACTTTTTCATGATATCTTCTACTTTTATGCCCAAAGTGTAGAGTTTATAGATCTCTCTTCTTTCTCGAAGGAAGAGAATACGTCGTTCAACATCCATCGATTTTTGGACCCTCTCTCTGAATCTAGAGTACTCTTCTCTCCTTACGATAGGTGGGAACCGGTCGAAGAACTCAACGATTTTCAAGAGATCATCTTCTCCAGTAACCAGATAACGATAGAGTTCCCCTCTTCTACTCTTCTTCAGAATTGATACTCTACCCACGCCAAAATAGTCTCGAAGGTCCTCTAAGATACTTCGATCTTCACTTACTGTCTCAAACCTAACTGCATTATCTCCTCTCCCAACCTTGAAAGTCCCCCTTCCATCCACAAAACCGACTACGTAATAGGCTTC
>JAKLZD010000010.1 GCA_024256245.1 Candidatus Methylarchaceae archaeon HK01M | reverse complement strand
GCAGTCTTGGCAAGCGCTGAAAAGTGGATGAACGCCATAGTAGTAAAGAATCTCAAGGCTATGTTAAAGATTGCCGAGATTACAAAAAGGCTGAAGATGGGTAGGTTAGTGGTCATCCCCCTTTCAGAAGTCTCGAACTCCCCCCCCGTGAACCCCCCTTCAATCGAAGGATCCTTGGGACTCATCTCCGACTCTATCTCTACAAAGGAGGGTCTAGAGGGCGCTATCAACTTCGTCTTCGGCGGCACGGTTTTGGTAAGCTCACATAAAGCCGCCTTCATCGCTTCTTCAAGGGGCTTTAGGGCAGTTACATTAAATGGTGACCTTTTTGAACCGAAGGGCTCAGCCTTTGAGACTGGTTATATTGCAAAGTTAGACGCCATCATCGATCTAATTCGTGATGAAGCTTCATTTTCAGCAGTAAAGGAAGCCTCGAATTCATTGAAAAGGATAATCGCCAAGAGAAAATCTTATCTGAACCAACTCGAGGATGAGTCTGGGAAATTAAATAAGGAGAAGATCCAGAAGACTCTGATGCTTGAGCGCTTAACGACTCAGCTGACCTATATCAAAAATTTCTTAAAGAGATACCGCAGACTTCAACGTACGATACTTAAGAAGATAGAGAAGCTTGAAGACAGATTAAAAAAAATAGAAAAGAGAATAGAGAAGGCTTCGTCGATTCGTACAGAGAGTCTGAAGAAACTGGAAGAATATAAGAAAAAGATTTCTGAGCTTAAAATTAATTTCATGAATGAAGAGATCAGGCTTCTTGATGACAAGAAAAAATCTCTTAACGACCTGATAGAGAATATCTCCTCCAAGATCCTTGATCTTGTTACTAGTCTGACAAGAGAAAAGGCAAATCTGGAGAACATCTTGCGCCCTAGTAGCGAAAGATTGATCGAGCAGATATCACAACTAGAGGAAGAGACAAATGGGAAGTTGAAGTCTTTAAAGGAAGACCGCTTAAAACAAAAAAGCCTCTCTGAAGAGTTCGATGAATTAAAGCTCAAGGAATCGTACCTGATAGAATCGAAGAAGAAGTCTAAGCCGATATTAGAAGATTACGAAAACAGGCTGAAAGACCTCCGCACTGCTAGAGATGGCCTCTTGCGCTCGATAAACCGTCTAGAAAAAGAGTTGTTCTTCACCAAAAGAAACTTAGAATCATTGTCAGATAGAGAGCAAAGAATCTTGAATGAATTGTCATCATTGGGTTACTACGCGCCTTCAGAGACATTCGATAGCGCCGAGAAGATACTTGAACAGATAAGCCTTGAATACTCTCAACTTAAAGATAGTGTGAACTTTTTGGCAGACCGTAACTATAAAGAGATAATAAATGGTTACAAAAACATATCCCTAAGAAAAAACCAATTGGAGAGCGAGAGAAACGCCATAGTTCGTTTTATAGAGGGTGTTGAAGCAGAGAAAAAGCGTGTGTTCATCAGCGCTTTTGAAAAAATCGATAGGGAGCTAAGGTCTGTATTCAGTAATTTGACAGGGGGGTCTGCATGGCTTGAGATAGAAGATTCGAGTGACATTTTCTCGAGCGGTATTTTCCTTATGACTCAGTTCCAGGGCAAGGTTCCAAGAGAATCGACATCTATCAGTGGTGGGGAGAAGACGGTCACTGCCTTGACATTCATACTCTCTATCCAATCCGTGTACCCCTCTCCTTTCTATCTTTTCGATGAGATAGATGCCCATCTTGATGCTGTAAACCTTGAAAGGCTTGCAGACCTTTTAAAGGAAAGATCGGTAAATTCCCAGATAATCTTGATTACACTGAAACCATCTATGGTAACCCATGCATCCGCCACATACGGAGTCTACAATAAAAGTGGGTTATCTAGAGTTATTAAATATAAGCCCAATTTAGAGGTTATGGTTAGAAATGGTTGATCGCCACTCACTTTCAAGACCTCCTCTTAATCTCTTGGTGAATCCTGAAGCCATCAAGAAGCAAAAGCCTTGGGAGTTAGATATCGCCAACCTTTTGGAGATCTTTTCATCCCTTATAGAAGGCTCTGAGTTACTGGACCTCCGTCTTTGTGGTTCAGCAGTGATATCTTCGGCATTGATCTATAGATTAAAGGTTGAGACCCTCTTCCTCTTTGAAAAACTCAAGTTTAAGAGAGGGAGGAAACCTATCAAATCCCTTGAACCCCCAACTTTTGAGATGCCCTTCAGACATGAGCTTTACTCGACATCTCTGGACGAGCTGATATCCATCCTTGAAAGAATTATAAAGAAGGTAGTTTCGGAGCCCAAGAAAGAGGAGCCTCAGCGCCTAATAGAGCCTGAGCCATTGCCGGAGGTAGACCCATTCTTCCTTCAGATAGAAGCGCTCCTCTCCTCGTTTAGGTCAGATCTTTTGAGTGAATTGAAAAAGAAAGATGAGATTCTCTTCAGCGAATACGTCCATGGGATGCAACTTTTAGACGCAGTTCGATCTTTCATCCTTTTACTGTTCGTTGCAACAGAAGGCATCATAATTTTAGAGCAGGTGGATGAAGATATCAAAGTCAAGAGAGAAGTCCAATACATCACTCGATGATGGTGAAATTCAGGCCAGAATAGAGTCTGCCCTTTACGCAGCCGGTCGTCCCCTCTCTCCAAAAGAAATGACTTCCGCTGCACGCATTACATCTAAGAGAAGAATTATAAGGGTTGCCAGGAATCTGGCTAGGATTGTAAACTCGACTTTAAACGCTATAGAGATTGTGGAGCTTGAAGATCGAAGATTTGCTATGCAACTGAGACAAAAGTACAACCCTATAGCCAAGAGGTTCTCGATGAAGCCTTTGATACCCCCCTCGATCCTTAAGACCCTTTCTTACGTCGCCTACTTTCAACCCATATCCCGATCGAACCTTGTTGAACGAAGGGGGAAGCATGCCTACTCGCACCTTAAGACACTGGAGAAACTCGGTTTCATATCAGGGAAGCCATCTGGAAGAACCAAAGTCTACAGGACTACGTTAGCTTTCTCTGAATACTTCGGGCTAAGTAGTGATGTTGAAGTCATGAAGAAGCAACTCTTTAAGATCGGTCTTCAGAGGAAGGAGAGGGCTTCTAAAGGACAAAGATCTATAATTGAAAAGCAAAGAAACCTAAGATTTAAGTAAATGTTACAGAACCTGATATGTGGTGAGCCTTTGCCCATTAGACCCATCGAGAACTTAGCCAAGCGCAAGCCAACAGGTGGCAGAAGAACCCCTCACAGAGGGAGGAGGGACTACGAGATCAAGAGATACCCTACTGAAACTACTTTAGGAGATGATGAAGTTGTCAAAAGAAGAGTCAGAGGAGGTAATATAAAATTGTCTCTTAAGAGGGCCTCTTATGCAAATGTCATCGATCCTTCTACAAAGAAAGTTAAGAAGATAAAGATCCTCAAGGTAGTCAAGAACTTGGCCAATAGAGACTATGATAGACGTGGTGTAATAACCAAGGGTGCTATAATCGAAACAGAGTTGGGAATGGCAAGAGTCCGATCAAGACTTGGGCAAGACGGTGTAGTAAACGCTATTCTGACAAAATAGTGGCCTTTTACACTCCTATACTCTTAGGTTAAAGTCCCACGAACTCTTTATCTATGAGTATCTCTTGTATCGATATGAAGTTAATTGAAGGATTACAACCTGCTGGTCTTTTGGTTGGACTACTTCAACTCCAGCCTGAAAAGATCAGAAGGGAGGCGAGCCCCTCTCAATCTATCGGTCAAGAACCCAAATTTGGACGAGCTTGTAAAGGCTGCTAAAATTGCGGGGTATGAGCCTAAGCCCTTTGTAGCATCCTACCCTAAGAGAGGTTGGGCCCCTTCTGGTTACATATGTATCGAAAAGGTTAAGCCAAAATCTGTAGCTTTAAAAAAGATCTCCAAGGCTTTGACCATAGTTAAAGGTGAGCAATATAAAAATTAAAGGTAGGATAGAAATCTAGGGTTCAATCATCGTTTTTTTAATCCGCTCTTGATAGATAATCAAGAAGTAGTCTTCCTGCCTCTCCCATGGATTCTCTGTGCCTCTCCCTAAGTTTCTCCCTTATCTCCTTGACGCTATTACAATTTATAACAGAATTTATAATGAAGCGCAAGGTCCTTTCAGCTTCCTTCCCATATTTCTCGTGTATCTCCAGAGTTATGTAAGATGCATGTTCCTTAAATTTTTCCTTAAATCTATCCTTAACAAAAGGTGGTGGCCCTCCATGCAAGATCCGATCCTCTATAGGCAGGTCTGATCTGTAAGGGATAAGCCTTGGCACCCCTTTTTTATAGATTCTATCTGAACTTACCAGATTTTTATAGCTCTTAGAGTTGAATGCATGTAACTCAACAACGACATCGGGCTTGTATCTCTCAAGGATTGAGAGATACACTCTACCTGCTGGACTCTTTATGTAATTAGCGTTCATGGTGCTTACATACCTCCTTCCAGAGATGTTTATGTTAGGGACTACGATAACTCGACCCTCTGAAGGGTTCGGTTTGATCTTATCTAGAATCTTTCTGCTGGCCTCATACTCTCTACCATGCATTCCTCCTACTATGAGTCTTGTAATACCTGCTCTGCCTGAGCTGTACTCCTTCACTTTCAATCCTCTAATCATCTAAAATCTATGATTCTCTCCAAACTTCTATACTCTATCTTAAGATAGAAACTGCTAATCGATCAGAAAGAACTTATACTTATGATCATCTTAATTAAAATTCCACGTTCTGCCTTGAAATTGGCGTTATAGGTTCTTTTGCCCTTTCGACCATAAAAGCTTTTCCCAAAAAAGCTCCACAACCCAATCAACCTGTTTTTATAGGAAATGTTGACACCCTTAAATAAGGTTTTAGCACTTACGGGTATTTAAAATAGAAAATGATCGATAATATATATAGATCATCACATAAGAATTATTCAGAAAATTAGGCATCATATCGACTATTTAAATAAAAATCATAAGTTTATTTAACTTTTAGAATATATTTCATTACCCATCAATTAGTTTAAAAGTAAGGAAGTCATGGGCTACTTGAATTGAAGGAAGTAGGTAAAATTGTCCATTTGGCTAAAAGTGGTCGCTTAATAGTTAAAGTAGATCGATATATCAAATCTGGAACTATTTTATTCGATTCTAAGGGAAGAAAGCTGGCAAAGGTAACGGAGGTTGTAGGACCCGTAAAATCTCCTTATGCAACTGCTATTCCTTTGGCTGAAAGGTTAGAGACAACAGCTGGTAATAAAGTTATGATCTCAAACAAAACGAGAAAAGGTGTAAGGATTGGAAAGAAGAAATAGAAGTTCACAAAAATCCTGTCCCTTCTGTGGCAAATCAATCATAGGGGATTGTTACAGGGGAGAACTCATCTGTTCATCCTGCGGGTTTGTAGTAGAAGATCACAACGAATATCAAGGACCAGAATGGAAAGCTATGGATTTAGAGGAAAAGCAAAGAAAGGTCAGGGTTGGAGCACCTCGAACCCTCTCATTACATGATAATGGACTGACAACCGTGATAGGAACCGGACTGAAGGATTCGCATGGAATATCCTTGAGCCCCTACATGCGCATGAGCATTAAGAAGATGAAGAAATGGCAGAAGAGGATAAGAACCGCCTCTTCAGAAGAGAGGAGTCTATCTGCCGTCCTTTCTAAGATAAATGAAATCTCTAACAATCTCAACCTGCCCAAGACAGTTACAGAGACAGCGGCCCACACCTACAGGATCTTAGCAAAGAAAAAGGTGGCGAAGAGCAGATCGATAATGGGTATGGCTGGGGCATCCATATACTTAGCCTGCAGGAAATGTAGAGTCAGTCGTTCATTAAAGGAAGTTAGCAGGGCTACAAATGCAGATAAGAGGACTATAGCTAAGTACTACAGACTCGTACTGAAAGAGACTGAGAAGGAGTACGTCCCCCCTCTATCTCTAGGGAAATATATCTCTAAACTAGTGAATACCATAAAGATCGACCCAAAGGTGGAGAGGTTGGCTATCCACCTTATGTCTGAGATATCCAACTCTAAGATCTTTGACGGTAAGGCTCCTGCTGGTATAGCTGCATCTTTCGTATACATCTCTTCCATGCTATCAGGGGCTCATGTTCCTCAGAGGGAGATAGCAGAGGCCGCTGAAGTGACAGAGGTTACGATCAGGAATCGAAGCCGAGAGATCCTTAACAACTTTATGATAAGACAGTACCTAAAAGTTATACCAAAGGATGGTGACGAGATCCTTGCCGACAGGTACCATAAGAGCTTAAATCTTGGTTGATATAATTAATATATTGAATATAGGAATGGAAGAAGAGAACCTCGACCTAACGTCTAAAGTCTACAAACTCATAATCGAACATGGAAAGGAAGGAATCCTGCAGAGTACTCTCTGGAAGGAGCTTGGGCTTACAAGTAGGGATGGATCGAGGCTGGCTATAAGACTCGAAAAGAGGAACATAATAAGAAGAGAGAAAGTCTTGGATGATGGAAGATGGACATACCTCCTTATCCCCTTAAAGTTACCAGTCCAGATAAAGTCTATAGAGCTATCTCCTTGCATAATCTGCTATGATGAAGAAAAATGCTCTTCAGACGGTATAGTGACTCCCTATAAATGTACCGAGCTTGAGAATTGGGTAATTCAGGAGAACCGTGAAAAGCAGAGTAGTGAAGGAGACCCTTAAACTTTATACGTAGATGCGGTTAGAATATCTTAAATGAGGCTGGACCAAGCAAAGAGAGACCGTTACAGAAGGATAGCGAAGAGAGAAGGCTACAGAAGTAGAGCGTCCTTCAAGCTCATACAGATGGACAAAAAGTACAAGCTCTTTAAGCCCAAACATATAGTTGTAGACTTCGGTTCTGCACCTGGAGGTTGGCTTCAATACTTATCGAAGGCTATTGGAACCGAGGGTTTTGCTCTTGGGATAGACCTGAAACCAGTAAAGCCTATCGCTGAAAATGTGAAAACCTTTGTTACTGACATAAAAAACTCGAATATTGAAGATAAGATCATTGAGATGTTGCCAAAAAAGGCAGATGTAGTTACGTCCGATCTATCTCAGAGTCTATCTGGGATATGGGAGCTCGATGTTGCAAGGCAGATAGATCTAACTTCAAAGGTCGTCGAACTCTTCCCATCTATACTTGAGAAGGGGGGCTCTTCTATTCTGAAGGTCTTCCAAGGAGAGGGTTTCGATGCTTTATTGGATAGGCTCAAGAAGGATTTTAAATCTATGATTATCGTAAAGCCTCCAGCAAGCAGGCCTCAAAGTAGTGAAGTGTATCTTTTGTGCAGAGGATATGCTGATCGATTATAACCTGAACTTTAAATATCTTCTACTCTATGTTTTGTAAAGAACAACAGGTGAGATTTAAGGTCATGATCTACATTTAGGAAGCAAACTTTTTAGGGATCATATACCTTAACTTTACGTTCTCCTGTGGTGCTAACTCTTTATTAATCCATCTTTCTTTTAAGGAGCTTCTTCACTGTTTTCCATGATCTTCTGGCAAAGGGAGGTAGATCTCCATGCTCTCTCAGCCATCCTTCCAAGAAATATATAGTTCTCGGATCAGAAGGATAGCCGCTACCGATAGAGCCATACTTATCAGCCAATTCAGACAGATCACGATCTCTGTTCACCTTTGCTATTATCGAAGCTGCAGATACTATGGGATGAATTCTATCAGCATGATGAACTGATACCAATTCGACCGTCCTTTTTAGAGATTTTAAAATATCTTGCTTGAACCTCTCAACATCTACATCGGATGCATCTACATATACTACTTCCGCCTCCAATGACTCTATCACCTTTGCCATAGAGACAGCCTCAAGATAATTCAACTTCTCATACTTCTTTCCTTTCAAAACATACTCATCTATCTGCTCAGGAGTAAGTTTTATCAAAGATACATCATTGGCTATATCTATGATCTGACAGTAGAGCTTGGCCCTTCTATGTGGAGATAGTAACTTGGAATCTCTCACGCCTATCTCGCCCAATTGTCCCAACTTATCATTGCTTATACACACACCTGCTATCACTAAAGGACCCAATACAGCGCCCCTACCTGCATCATCTACCCCTGCTATCTTACAACCTTTTGCTTGCATGAGATTCGTCCTCTACCTTCGATAAGATTCTCTCAGCCAATATTTTAGGGAGTTTCACCCTATTATCTTCTGTGACCTCTATCACTTCAACAAAGGACCTCGACTTTAACTCTTGGATAAGTGGATCGTTAAGACGCTTATGTACGATGCCGAGAATGGGTTTTCCACTTTCTACTACAACTTTCACTGCACGCCTGAAGTCAGGACTGAAGAGTTCCATGGGTCCTATTTCATCACATACAATTACATCGCAGAAATCGATAGCATTCAACAACCCCTTCACTCCTATCTCAGCCAAGTCGATGAGATTCACTCGGTATCTGCCAAGCTTGGGTCCTGTTTTGAGTTTGATAGATGCCAACACTCCTTTTCGTCCTGAGGCAACATCCACCAACTCGAAGCCCGTCCTCTCACCTTTGATCCTAACCTCTCTGGATAACATCCCACCAATTGCGTATCCATGGGTTCTTATAATATAGACAGCCTTCATAAGAACTGTTGTCTTGCCGACCCCTGGGTTGCCCGTTATGAGCCAAACCCTTATAGATTCTTTTGAATTTTTCATATAAGATTTACTTGTAAAGATATATTTTAAATTAATAGTTTAAGGAACTCTAGACATGAATTTATACCACTATCTTATTTTTTACTATTACTGGTATTATCGCCCTACATTGCCTTAGACCTACCAGTACTCCATTACAAACTTGAATTCATATAACGTCTCGAAAAGATTAAAAAACATCTTTTATAGTCTCGGTAATCGGGACAGTGAATATATGGACCAATTTACTGAACGGAATGTAAATCAGTAACATATAATTAAATAAGGCATGAAGTGTAAAGTAAGGATTAAAAGATGGAATGGGTGTTGGATGAAAAGTAAGCGCATTCACGAAATAAGTCCTGAACTCAGAAAGTATTATGTGGCCTTCCGGAATAAGCCTCATACCCATTCCAAATAATCCTGCAGACAATATAAGAACCAATACCAGATAATCGTCCAAAGTTGAAATCTCTCTAACTTCCTTAATTACTATTCTTCTTATAAAAAGAAGTGCAAAACCCACAACAAAGATCATTCCGACTATTGAACCGCTCAATGCAGAAAAGGCCTTAATTTCTTGTTCAGTCATATTGAATAGTTCCCATATTGGCATTAATTCAGTAAATAATCTTAAGTGACCAAAGAACATTCCCAGAATAGCCATATGTGTGGGCCAAGAAATTAACCAAAGCTTAAAGGAACCTCTATAAACTTTTCTTAAGAAGAAGACTTCTAAAATCATTCCCTTTATGAAATTCATTATCTTCGTAGGAGTGCTAGATGATCTCTTAGGCATTATAAATTGCGATTTTTGACGCGATCTAAGCCAGTTTGCACCTCGATAGATCAATCCGGAGAAAAGTGTTGCGAGAGCAATGTATGGCAGAATCGTCATTAAAAATACATAAAATGTATCTATAAGAGTACTTTCAATTGGCATCTTCAACCCTTTGGTTGGAACAAGTATATATTTAACATTTTAGATAAGTATAGATAGCGGAGAAATCGGAGATGGAAGTTAGAAGTCTTTTACGTAGAAGATTGAAACCCTCGCTCAGGATGCAATTCGATGCTTGTACAAAATGCGGACTTTGTGTGAAATGGTGCCCTGCTGTAGAAGAATTGGAGGATACGGTAGTGTCACCAGCGAAAAAGATACAACTCCTGAGAAAAGCATCTAAAAAGAAGAACCTTACAGAAAGTGAAATCGAGGAATTAAAGAGGATCTTTTACGCTTGTTCAGAATGTGGGGCATGTGCCGCTGTATGTGGTTCCTTGATAGATACACCTGAGCTTTGGGAGGAGATAAGAACTGAATTCGTAGAACAGGGGATAGGGCCGTTTGGAAAACAGAAAGGATTTCTTATAAGAGTGAAAGAGAAATACAACCCATATAATGAAGATCCTATTAAGAGATTGGATTGGCTACCTGAAGATATAAAAGTAGCAGAAAAAGCGGATTTAGGCATCTTTGTAGGTTGTACACAATCATATAGACAACAAAGATATTTGATTCTTACATTGAGATTGTTACATAAGTTAGGCATCAAATTTACTTTGATTGGGAACGACGAATGGTGTTGCGGCTCTCCTCTACTGAGAACAGGGCAAACGGAGAAAATACGGGATTTGGTTAAGCATAATGTCGATGCCTTTAAAGAGAAGGGAGTAAAAAGAGTTGTGTACGCTTGTGCAGGATGCTACCGCACTAGCCTAATAGATTGGCCAAAATATTATGAAGTGCCCTTTGAAGTTACTCATATCACACAATATCTGGCTGAATTAGTCAATAGGGATTACTTTAAACTCGATGGAAACAAATTGGCTCCACTAGAAAAAGTTGTAACTTACCATGACCCATGCCATTTAGGCCGTCATATAGGTAGTATCTACGATGCCCCACGCACAGTACTTAAGGCAATTCCAAAACTCAAGTTGGTCGAAATGAAAAGAAGTAAAGAAACTGCAAGATGTTGTGGAGCTGGAGGAGGAGTTAAAGCAGGAATGCCAGATTTAGCACTAAAAATGTCTATAAAAAGACTGAAAGATGCAACTAGTACAGGAGCGAATACTTTGGTTACTTCTTGTCCATTCTGCTTAATAAACTTCAAGGACGCACAAAAGGAAACAAAAATGGATCTAGAGATCTTAGATCTCGTGGAGCTACTCGCAAATCAGTTAAGTATTAGCGCCAATTAACCATAGTCTCCTTGACATATCTCCAATTCTTTGAACGATATTCTCTAAAAGAGGTTGTCTCCTCTTTCCAACTCTAATCCATAAAAAGGAAAGTATAATTGGTGGATATTTTATCTAAATACTCGAACCTATAATTGAACATATAATTGAACGCAATTTAAACAGCAATCTTAATATGCAAAAATTTAAAAAATCTAAAGGATATGCATCCCTCTAAAATTTTAGAATGATAATCGATTTAAACCGGTTTAGCAAAATTCATCCCCAACTTTTACATTCTAATTGTGATATTACCCCATAATTTTTATCATTTTTAAGATACACTCATCCCCCGATTTGATATCTATCTCATTTGAGTTACAACTAGGGCAGATCATGAATGTAAAGTGGGTGTCCATACAATGTACACAACTTAAGTTTTCAAGGTGGCTAATCATAGGCGATCTATAAGATAAGTTGGGTTTCCAAATATTCCCACACTTTTTACATCCAAAAATAGCTTCTATTGTGTTTATCTTTATCTTACAATTTTTAAATGGTAATTCATCTTCGAATATTGTTTCGAGCGCAAGTTTGAACTGTGTATCATTTATCAGAGTTGTCTCTCCTAAGTCGAGCTCTATCTCTGCTACTTTTTTGCATTCATTTTCTCTGAGTATCTTCTGAACTGTCTCAAATATAGCTAAAGCCATAGAGAGTTCATGCATCTTTTTTCTCCTTTATTATTGGGAAATCTTTTGCTGGTGATGGCTTTATAACTTCGATTCCTTTTGACCTAAAAAGCATATTTATCGTTCCACTTAAAGCACATAACGATCCATAGCCTTTGCCTATGATCTGTGAATCGTCTTTTACGGTAACTGTTAAGAATCTTTCATAGCCTATTTCTGCTTTCAATCCAGTTTCTGATAACCTCTTTAAAACGATGTTCCCCATGGCACCCATAGCTTTGCCAAACCAGATACTCTTAACTGGACATTGATCGCAGTAAAATTTGAGAACTTTTCCGACTTTCGAGCCAACCAATCCTGCAACTACCTCTGTTCTAACAATCGCATATGCTGTGCAGCAACCCCAGTTCTCGGCTAATTTTTTCTCTCCTTCCCAAATTGAGGCAGTTACACAGAAATTATCCCATCGAAATACATTCTCTATCCCACGTTCCCATTTCATTTTGCCTGTATTGGGCTCATTTTTAAGTTGCTCCTTAATGTAATCCCTAAGTTCAAGGTCTCTGGAGGCTGCTATAACTGCCGCACATGCAGGACAGAAAATATTTCGAGCTTCGGCTATCTTTCTATCGTTTTTATCGTAAAACGCAACTGTCACCCCGATCCTATCCCTTTCAGTAAACACTTTGCCTCCTTCACTTGAGACTTTTGAGATAGCCGTGGCTGATGGCCTAACTATTCGGCCGAAACCGAAAATTTCTTTAACTCTCTTTATGTCTTCTTCGCTTGTTAAAACTTCCTTTAATTCGCTCTTCCAAGGCTCAGGTATAATTTCTCCATCTATCATAGCTCTAAGGGTGGCTGGTGGCCAAGTGATGTCTGCTCCTTCACCCAGAATATTCCCATCTTGATCAATTATCCTACTTATAGCGCCTTCAGGAATCTCTTTTGATACTACCTTACAACCGTACTCACTCAGAAGTGCCAGTATTTGATGATACATCCCACATGATCCTTCAGAGTGTCTCAAGTATTTTCTTAAACGATCCTTGATTACCTCTACGTTGAATTCATCTTTCATAAATCTCACTATGGAGTGAGTAGATAATTGAATTAAATTTTACTGTGATAGACATTATCTTTCTACCTTGTCTTGGACCAACCCGCCACTCCATTCAAGATGGAAATCAAATTTGACTAACTCTCATACCTTGTTGATATATCTTTAATTCTTTGATCGAGATTCGCTACGAGAAGTTGCTTTGCTTTTTCAAGAGTCGCCCTATTTGTAGACTCAAATGCTAATACTTTCGTTTTTATAGGCGTTTCTTCGCCAGGAAGATTGGTATACACTTCTTCTTCCACAAGATTTAGATGAAGTTCTTTGGCCAGCTTTGTTATGATCGAGAATGGAACGCCAGGCAAGATAACTAAGCGATAAATCTTACTCTCTTTTTCCCTATCGCTCAAATTAACTCACCTTTCTTGTAAAAATTCACTCTAATATCGAATCCAAAAGGCAAAAAGTCATTACAAATATCTTTCAATTTCTGCAAAAGGTTATCTAAGTCGGTATCTTTAATTGGTTGAATTATTATTCGACCAACTTTTACCTTCAATTCTATCTCTCCATCGCCAAATTTGATCTTTGTTAAATCCTCATGCCCCGTCTCTACTTTAAGTCCCATTGGATGTTCTCTGGAAGGGACTACGACATATTTAGGAAGGTTTGGACCTTGCAAGATTACATTTTTAACCGACTCAAGCCGGACGAGATTTTTTAAAATTTCTTCTACAGTATCCGATGAGAGCAATCTCTTGGGGAATATCTCTATTTCCATCTCATCTATCCCCAAATGAACTAAATGGTAAGAATTTAAAAAGTATTGAAAATAAAAAGAAAGAGGAAGTTAAATCAGACTTCGCTCTTAATCTGTACAGCGGCCTCATTAACATACTTTATTGGCTCTCTCAATTCTGGAACTTCGCTTAGAACTTCTCCAGTGACGCCACTTATCTTCTCAGGTGTATAATATACACTTCCAGCATCCAGAGCCACACCCGCAGCTATACAAGGAATGGCGAATCCTTTACTGTGTCTTGTGACGATGTGATTTCCATGGAAAACTGCTGGGTTGCCCCCTCCATAGATCGAATGGCTAAAGAATGACATCTCGATTGTTGTCATGTTTATTTTGCCGAAATCAGGTCCAGGTAAGCTCGTCTCACGCTCAATAAGGTCCGCGAAGTATAACATCGTAGTAGGCGAATGTTGCATAGTCCTTGCAGAACCACACTGTAGCATAACAGAAGATAACATACCCGCACAAGCATAAGCATTCCATTTAGGTATGTCATCTGTTGTGTAGACTATGTATTCGCCAGCTTTCTCCAACGGTCTTATCACCCCATCATCTATCGCTCTTTTAACCGTGTTGGCGACTATTGTTCCGACTGTACCAGATTTTCCACTCTCTCTTACAAGGTCATAAACCAGATTATCTGCGTTAAGACCTTGGTAGGCTAATCCTAGCAGATGGAGTCTCTCGAATTTACCTGCAGCGTCACCCATTTCAAACATAGCCGTCTGTTCAAGGATGGATGATAGTGCAGCCGCATTTAAAGCGTTCTTCCTAGTAATTATGGCTATATCGGCAGAAGCTATGTTCCTAAGAGCGTAACCCATTCCTTCATTCATCTGGGGTACTGATAAGAGAGTATCAACAAAGGCACCTAATGGATTGACAGATTGGGGGTATCTTCCCCAAACACCAGCATGGATCATGTCTGCATTCCACATATCTAATTTGAAGATATCGACTAATGTTTGACATAGAGCGGCGGACGTAACCGTAAAAGCAGTAGTATATTCGATGGATGACTCGACTCTTAAAGTTGGGATTTTGACAAGAAGTTGTTTACCCTCTTGAATTTTAGTTACCTCAGTATTATCTGTTGGTTTAACTTGTATGTATTTCTTCAATGTATCAATTATCGCATCTACATTGTCAAGTATAGGTAGATTGATTTCTCTCCCAGGGATTATGCAACGTTGTCCACCAACCGCTCCTGCCCCTAATGCTTTCTCTAAACCCTCCAAGTTCACGACGGCACATCTCTTTGTTATGTTGACCATTTTCTTTATCGCAGGGTTCAACAAAGGTGATATTGCTTCTACTGGGACTTCCCTTTCGACTAGATCACCCTTGTCATCATAAAGGTCTAATTT
>JAKLZD010000017.1 GCA_024256245.1 Candidatus Methylarchaceae archaeon HK01M | reverse complement strand
TATAAACTGGAAGTTGCCTAATCTCGCTTTCTATCATTAATCTAGCTACCATACTAAGAGAATCATATAATTTAACTGTAGGCGCTGTACGCATCAAGGTTTTTACTTTGGTTATAGATAGGTCGAGACTCGATCGGATTATCCATCGCCGCGCTAATACACCCTTGTACATGCCTTTTCTATCCAAGACAACCAATACTGGCGGCATCTCTTCTTTAAAGAGAGAGAGGGAACTGGAGAGGGTGTCATCTTCACGGACACTCATAAAACCTTTTAAAAAAACATCCTTAACAGTACTTGGAATCATAACCTTTCCCTCTTAATCTTTAACCACAGTATTCGATTTAAACATTACAATGTTATAATCGAATTTATTGCCTTTATGTTTGTCATACCGATCATCAGTTACGAATTTGTAATAAATTTCGACACTCATTCTTAATCAATATAGATGAACACTCTTTTTAAAACACTCTAACATAAAAACTTGTACAAGGTCACTGTCCCAACATGAGGGGATATACTCTTTTATGCATAGATTTATCATAACGCCTTTGAACTTCTTGAACGAGCTTTAAATAAAGGTTTAACTGTGACGCTATCTCCTCTTGCTCCATCTCTAGATCGAATATAGCGTAAAGGATCAAGTCCAGAAGATCATAGTCTGCTGGAATCTCATCGGTAGCCTTCTGCCCCCTCCATAATTGAGGGGATGATGGTTTTTCTATGATATCTTTTGCCAATCCCAAATACTTACCCAATTGCTTGACCTGAGTCTTGTATAAATGGGCTATGGGTAGGAAATCAATCCCACCGTCCCCATACTTTGTAAAGTAGCCTATGAGGTACTCACTTCTATCTCCTGTGCCGACTACAAGGTAATTTAAAACATTGGCAAAGAAGTAGTTTATGGTCATCCTTATTCGGGCCATTACATTCGCTATTGCAACCCTATCTTTCTTTAAGGGAATACTTTCAAGAAATGCTTTTGTGATAAAATCGATAGAGACCGTATGTGTCTTTATGCCGAGCTTAACAGCAAGGTTCTTTGCATCTTCCATATCAGATGGTGGTGTAACTTTAGAGTCTGGCATCAGTAGACCTAAAACTTTTTCAGGTCCTAAAGCCCTTACACAAAGTGTAGCAACTACAGAGCTATCGATACCGCCACTCAAACCTACAATGACACCTTCTGCTCTAGCTTCTCCGACTATTCTCCTGATGAAATCACGAATCTCTTGCTCAACCTTCTGACAATTTATCTTTAAAGCATCAATGGTTATCTTCCTTTTTTGCATGGATGACCAATCTCTAACAGACAAGGACTATCTTAAAAATTCAACTTTCTCAGATTCGCCTAATGTCTATAAATAGCCAATGGAAAGATATTTCACTTTGTTAAGAAAAGCAACTTAATATTCTTCTATCTTACATTTCTACAAGATGATATTTAATTACATATTAATCAAGGCTCTGATTAGCCTTTACAAGGTTTTTCATCATGCTTTTTGTATCCTTTTCAGTCAATACTCCTGCTGTGATCAGATTTACCAAAGAATTGACCGAGGCTTCCCCTAAGACTCTTCCCATCTTCCCCCTTATCTGCCTCCACTTAAGCCTTGTATTGCCACTTTTTGAAATATAGATTATACCAAGAATACCAGTCGCGTTGATAAAAGTAATTTCACGAATCTTCTTCAAAGTAACTTTGTCGGCAGCTTCTAAATATATCGATCCAAACTCCCCTTCCTTCTCAGGAAAGACTTCTAAATCTCTTAAGTAGCTTTCAGGGATAAATGATTGACATGTGTTATTGATCAAGAACGTACGGAACTTTTCAAGAGTCGTATTCACATCTATCTGAACCAAAAGCTTTCTCCCTTAGGGTTTATTTATAAAAATGTGTATCTCTATTTGATATAAATCTTGCCTACCATCGATATAGAAAAGGATTAAAGATTACAGGAAAAAAAGGTTTAGATGATATTAAGGGATACTTAATTCATCATGGAAAAGAGATAGAAAATTAGGGTTAAAAAAGCTTCAAAGAGCGGTCTACACAAGATAATGGCTTATTAAAACATTTCTAGAACAAAATATATTATATAATCCTTATACAATATACAGACACAGATCGATATGCAAATGATGGGGCAGAGTAAGATAGTGGTCGCTATCATAATAGTAATTTTATTGTTTCCTTTAATTCTGCCCGTATGCTATGGTCAACCTGTTGGTGAAGGGAATTATATGTCTTATCAGATAGAAGACTGGATGATCGTCGAAACCGACATTATTACAGTAGCCATCCCCTCTGATAAAACCGCTCCCATGTTCGTATGGTGGTATAATGACGATGATAGCATCATATACGTAGTCAGATATGAAGGTCTGGCTGAAGCTTGGCTATTCGCATCAGAACAATTTAGGCACAATCTTTTATTTGACGATACAAAGGATTTTAAGAGCGAGTTTATGGAGCATGCACATGAGTATGGCTGGGTAGGAAATAGCTTAATCACTCCAAAGATCAACAAAGCTGCAGACGATCTCCATCCTTTCTTCTTCTCGTTCTATGATGAAGCTTGGGACTTGATTACAGATCCGGATATGCAAGAAATCAAAGCTCAAGATGGTAAAGTCATAGGTCTTGCCTTTGCCTTTATACTGAAAAAATCAACGAATCCAGAGTTCGATTTCACAGAAGATAACATCCTCATAATAAATAGGATTTACTTTGTTCCAGTGGAAGAGCGGATAGGGGAAAGCGGAATAACTCTATTCAGATCAGAGTTGAAGTCTGATATAGTCATCTCCAATTGGCAGTGGAACTATGATATCTTCATGAATTCTCTTGGAGAATTTTCAGACGAAATTCCAGATCTATCTCCGAAGCTTATCTTGAGCACCAAGTTCAACATTCGTAGCGTAGATGAAGTGAATAGGTTTGATATAATGAACGAGGAGAGGTACGGAATCATAACCACCAGCGAACAAAGGAGATTGGGGGCCCAGTTAAGGGTTGGAGATAGAACCGTAGAGTTGAGTGGTGCTATAGATGAAGAAGGCGATATAATTGCTACAGACGGTCTCCCAAAGCTCAAAATATCGGCCAAAGAGAGTATCATAACAGGATTCTTCAGATTCAACCCTAAAGCTATAATCGTTCCTCAAACTACTTCCTACAATGAAGATCAAAGCATTACCGATGTTAAAGGAATCTTTTGGGCTATCAACGGATTGCTAAAGATATTTATCGTCTATGATTACTTTGACGATAATATATTGAGGCACGATCCTTCTATAGGTGTCTCTTCCCCTGGGTTAGAAGATGAAACCCCTCAATATGTGGTTGATCTACCTCTTGGAACTGAGAATCTGGTACCACCATCACAATCGATCATATCGATCTCCACACTATTGTCCCAAGTACCACTATTAGAATTGGTGATGGCTGGGATACTCTTTACAATAATCATCGCCATGGTAATCGCTGCTACAAAGAAGAGTGACATAGAAGTATTAGATGGCAGATGATGTGCTGAAAATATCATCTCCTCATTAAGAAAGAATGAAAATTAACGTATATATGTTATACTCGACCTATCAAAGTCTTTGACTATCTCCATGAACTGGCAAATAGACCAAATCATATACTTTTCCTCGATAGATTCGTAGGACCAGTAGGTGTAGCCATCTACCAGATCTCATTCCTCCAACTATCTCTATGACCTATGGAAGTAATAAAAACATAAAACAGAGGAACATCATAAAAAGGGGGATGATTAAGTCTCTATAGGATCAGAATAGCAGACAAAGCATCGTTGGATGTCTATCGATGGATCGGAGAGTTTGCACAGCTTAAGTTTTCATAATTTTGAATATGTTTTACAAATTCTACCTCTCGATCCTTCTCCGTGCCTCGTTGTCACCCGATTGTGTAGTACAGCTTGGCTTGAACATCTACTGTCTTACTTGTAAACACCCAGGGTGTATTATCTAACAACAGACAGTACGACCCACTTGCCTGAAGTTGAATATAGATATTAGTTTCAGTTGTCGGCTCTATCATTTCGAGGACCTTCACTGTATATCCATTTTCCCAGTCAATGAAAGCCGTTTCATCCATAACCCATGCTTGAATGAGACCTGATGCTGAAAAGTGTCCTATGAGACGTATGTCTGAAACGCCCGGCGGTACATCAAATTGAAATGCCCAGTAGCCTCCCGGGTCTAAAAAAAAGATACTATCTGCAACAATTAGTTGCTTCTCATCCTTTTGGGGCGTTTGGGACATTTGAAGCATAAGTAATCCGATGGCCAAAAAGATGATAACGAACACTACTATTCCTAGACCAATCGTTTTAGGCTTGACCATACTATAAATAAATAACTTCTAGTTCTTTAAGAGTATTTGTCTTGCCGTATGCTTATCAATCTGAATTTCAAGCGTGAACCTGAGCGTGCCCCTGAAGTGAAACCGATACTACTGAGCTGAGCAATAGTCGTTCCGTTATTTCGGTAAAATTCAGGGAATTAAAGCCGATCTTTCCTTAGTCTCTTTTACAAGCTCGAATATATCTCCTATATTTCTTCAACTATCGAACTTTTTAGGGTAATATTCCTTGGGTCTACCTTCAATTACAGTGTAATCAGTAGT
>JAKLZD010000156.1 GCA_024256245.1 Candidatus Methylarchaceae archaeon HK01M | reverse complement strand
ATCCTCATTTCATTCTATCCTCATATTTAGAAGAAGGCGAATAAGAACGACCAAAATCATCGCTTTGATGTAAGAAAATAGCCTTTACAACTATCGATGAAATGTAAAATGGCAGATAATTATTGGATAAATCAAAGAAATCATCATTTCTCGGTCATAACATAAAGATACAAAATTACTCATATATAATGTAATGAAACCTGATATCACTCATAAATTGATTTTTTCATAACTGTCACCATTCTAAGGTATGCTCAAACTACTTGGGCCAAATTGATTTTTTTTGAATTTTTGCGTTTTAAAAGTATGAAAATTTATTAAGAAGAATGTACCACTTTATAGTATGCCTGTAGCGTTCGTATTGATAAATGCAGACGTTGGAGCAGAAGGGGAGATATTAAAAGAGCTTGGGAAGATCGAGAATGTAGAAGAAGCCCACTTTGTTTACGGCGTCTATGATATCATTGCAAAGATATCGGCAAATACTATGGAGAAGGTAAAAGAGACAGTAACGTGGAAGATCAGACGCTTAGATAAAGTAAGGTCCACTCTCACAATGATAGTAATCGAAAGTCTGTAAATGGTAGCAAATTTTCAATAGATTATTAACCTTATAGTATCTTTCTTACAACATCAAATTTCTAAAAAATCAAATCGATCTTGACAAATTAAACGGCTTTCCTTCAGTGAGTATGGTCTGTGGGATTCTCTCCTTATTCTTAGTTAGGAATCCTAGATCTTCTACTTCTTTTCTAAGATCATCGGGTAGCATGTGAGGTATTTCTTCTATGATAGGGTACCAACGGAGGCAACTTCGACAGATAAGAATTCCTTCTACTATATTGATCTGAAGGCAACCTCTACAATCTAGAGGGATATCTTCACTTTTTAGATCGGCAATCTTTTTCTCATTATAGCTACAGTATTCATCACAAGGCTTTATAGTGTCTGATGAACCTGCATGAACTTTATTGAAGACGATAAGTTGGAGGGGGAAGGTCTTGCAGATAGGGCAGGCCAATAGATCTATAAGACGATATTTCAACTCTTTTCCTGAAGATAAAGATCAAAACCATTAATTAATATGTTGCTAAATATCCTTTGGCTTTGTTCGACTGGTTGAAATTCCTTATCGATACTTCGAAAGAAGTATATAACACAGTCAAACCCATCTTAGGGTCTGCTCTGGCTTCAGAACCTCTGGGGAGAGGTGCAGGGGGGGATATAACTTTGGGGATAGATAGATTGGCTGAAGACATAATAATAGACTCCCTCAAGAGGCAGAACTTATCTTGCATCGTTGTAAGTGAAGAACGTGGTATTGTAGAGATAGGCAGCAGTTCAGATGTTTATTTGGCAATAGACAGCATAGACGGCACAGTGAACTCCCTTAGGGGTATACCTTTCTTCTGCACTTCTATTGCTATGGCGAGAGGGAATAAGATCAGAGACATCGAAGCAGGGGTCGTCTTGAACATATCCGATGGTTCCATATTTTACGCTGAGAGGAATAAAGGGGCATACATGATGGACAAGAGGATAAAGACTTCTGATAAAAGATCACTGGTAGATGCGGTTGTAGGGATAGACTTTAGCAAAGCGGGGGAGGGGAGCATAAAAAGACTGATGCCCCTCTTCAAAGTAGTCAGACATATTAGGCATTTCGGCGCTACTGCTCTAGAGATCTGCTTCATAGCTTCGGGATTTATGGATGCCTTTGTCGATATAAGGGGGATGCTCAGAGTGACTGATATAGCTTCATCTTACATTATACTGAAGGAGGCTGGCGGCGAAATGCTCACACCTGAAGGTAAAGAGCTCGAGTCCAACTTAGAGCCGACTCAAAGAGTATCTTTTGTGGCCGCATCGAACCCAACTATCTTTAGGGAGATAGTAGAGCTTATAGAATAAGAGGATTTTAAGTCTTCTTCTTGACGATCAGATCGAAGATTCTTTTAACACAAGCATCTGGGTTCAGCCTCTCCGTATTCAGTTTTAGTTCAGGATTTAAAGGCTCTTCATAGGGAGCGCCAAAGCCCGGGACTTTAGACTTTCCTTTAAGGGCCTTTTCATAGATGCCTCTGGGGGCTTGTGAAGTATCTATTCTCTTACTCTCCCTCTCCATGCAGACACTCAAAGGGCAAATCAGATAAACTTCCATGAAATTCTTCATCTCTTCCCTTGCTTTGTCTCTGTACCGCCTCCTGTTCCCCGTCGCGTCTATTATTACATTGACGCTGTTCTTTGTCAATAGCTTTGCTATATAAGAGATCGCCTTATAGACAATATCCCTCTCTTCATCTGTATATTTGGGATCAGGAGTAATCGCCTTTCTAAGACCATCTGAAGAGAGTATTTGGGCATGGATCTCATTTTTCTTCAATTTCTGATGTAAAGCCTTTGCTACTGTTGACTTTCCTGAGCCCGGGAGACCTGTCAGCCATACACACCATCCCTCTATCATCACTCACACCTCGATCAAGACAGGTATGAGTTGACATCCTTAAGATCGAATCTATCTACATTCAATACATTATTTATGAAGTTGAAGATCTTTATTCGCACATCCTCTGATAGATTTGGGTACCAGATTGGTGATGCGATGACCAATCCTCTCCATGCGAAGAAGGGCTGAACCACTTCGAATATCTCGTGATCTTTCGTCTTATCTATATAATTCTCCCAAAAGTTCATGAACAACTTCCCGAAATGACCTCCAATCTTACCTTGTACCTGTAAGGAGTAGAAAAGGTAATTGATACTCAAAGAGGTAAGATCGTCTGCAGGCTCACCCCATTCTCCCCTGCTTCTGTCAAGAACCGTAAAGTCTTTACCCTTTCTGAAGAGTATGTTCCAAGGATGAAAATCTCCATGAACCCTCGATAGCCTATGAGCCTTCTTCTTCAGGATGTACCTCCATTCTACGCACATCTTCTCTATCTTCTTCAGACCATCTTCATCTATATAATTTAAGTTAGAAGGATAGCTATCGATCAACCCCATGATACACTCTCCATGGCCTAAGAGCTCCCTAGCTCTCCTTACATAAAGGCCATGCTCTTTCCCCTTTTTTGCATGTATCTTCACCAGGTAATCTGAGAGGGCCAAGCATCTCCTTAGATCGAGTTCAGTAACTTCTTCGGTATCCTTGATCCTGTCAAGGTCGATGTGATATAAACTCCCCTCAACCTTCTCAGTTACAATGAAGTATTCGATACAGTCGCCTAAAGACTTCAACATACCTCCTTTTGTGAAAGCACCTAAATCATACGATCTTACATGCTTCGGTAAATTATTGAATGAAGAATGCTGCCATATCACTATCTGAGCTCTATCTGAGAAGTGCTCGTGGCCGAAGCTTCCTTTCTTTATGGTTTCCAGCACCAGACCCTTCCTCTCCCCTCCAACCTCTACTTCGATTAGATATGGTAGACCATACCCAAATGCCTTTAGTCTCTTCTCCTTCCTTTCCTTCTCCTTCCCAAGTTCACCTATATATCTTATGAACACTTTATCTTTAAAGACAGATGAAAGATATTCTTGTATAGTATCGAAGTTTATCCTAGGCAATTTCACACAGATTATTTTACGATGTAATATTTAAAAAATTAAACTTCGCCCAAGTATCCTTTTATCCACACTTTCGTTCTAGCATATCCTATCTCAGCTTCTGGATAACACTCTTACAAGTTGCCAGATTCCAACTGTTTCTATAAGTGGCTTTATTTTCTTGGTAAGAGGCAAACTTGTATAGATACTTGATATCTATATTACACCAAAAGCTATAAGACTATCATATAGAAATAAAATTTATTGATGAGGTTCATGAACTTTAACAAGATAGAGCATATCAGACTTAGAGTTTTACTGTTCATTTTATTCTTTATCATCAGCATAGTGGCAACTCTGGCAGGCACCTTAACCCCCATAGATCATACTTCAGCTGAAACAATAGTACAAGAGGTGCCTATTCCATCAGAGATCACTCCGCTCTACATACTGCAGAACAATCTATCCATAGCACTTGTCGGGTTCATTCCTATCATTGGAATTTTATGGATGGTCTTCGTACTCTATTCGACGGGAGTAGTCTTATCAGCCTTTTCAGTTGTATACGACGTCTCACCCATACTCTTTATTTTGGTCCTTATCGCCAACCCAATCTTTTGGATAGAGTATATTGCCTATACTTTGGTTATGGTGGAAGGCACTATGCTGGTCTATTCGGCTTTTAAAAAAGAATTTCTTAAAGAGTTGAAGATTGCACTATTGATCTTGATCGCTGTAGTATTACTTTTAACCATCGGGGCATTTATCGAGGTCCAGATGCTGATTTAATTTAGATAGAATATAATCAGCTATTTGATAGAAAATGAAGACTGCTATGATGGTAATGTACCAAGGCAATTTCAACAAAATAACAGGTAAGCTGCAACCTATCGCAATTACACCAGCTATTACATGGCTCTTCCAGTTCTCCTCTAATCCTTTCTTCATATCCCTTCCAAGTTCCCTACCTACATCGTACTCAAAATCGCCTTTCTCTTTTCCTTCATCCTTTATATCCCCACTCCTGTTCTTAAATTTGCTACGAATTCTGGGCAGAAGATATGAAAGTAGGAAACCGATAAAGATTATAGCGACTATGAATAACGTCATGACCCCCAGAAGAAAGCTTCCAGTTATAACATAGCCATAGATGATTATCACCAGTGCTACTATAGCACAGACCACTTCCAAAGCCTTCTTAAATCTATGCTCACTCTTAACGTAGGAAGTGAGATAAAGTGACGTACCCCCAAACGCCACAGCCGCTCCAAAAACCATTTCTACAACGTTTCCTGAAGCTGCTCCGCTTAAAAGCATCAAAAACCCAAGAATACCCCAAACCGCACCAAACCATTTACTTTCCCAAATTCTCATAGCTTCGCCCTATACTTGATCTTGTGAACTCGATTTTAACTACAGGTTATAATCTATTTAAGGTTGGTGGATGCTAATGAGTCAACAGACCCCTCCCTATCATAATAATCTACTATGCCCATGTTTTTTATTATGATAATAAGGTTTAATCGATCGATTAGAAATAGATAATGGAGTAAATGAGAAATGAAAACCGGAATAAGACGCCTATCATATGCAGTATTAGCTCTTGGGATTTCAATTTGTTTAGTCGGAGCGTTTTTGATGGTAGTGGGCGAACCAATTGTAGGGCCAGATCATGCAGGCATAGCAGCGATAGTAGGGATTGTCGGAATTGGAATAATAGGGTTATGCGGAATGTTATTGGCGCGCGATCTAAGCATTAAAAACAACCATGGATGACTTATTCATTTTCGATGATAAAGAGAAAGATACAGAATTACATTGAGCTAGCGGTTTGTAGGTTGACTCCGAAACCAAGCTAACGAGAACAATCCGGTTTTGTAACCTTTTTCTTCAAGCATTTTGAGGTCTTCACTTTGAAGCACGCCCGCACCAAAGCCAAAGCTAATGTATTTCTTGTATGCGGCAAATACAGCTAGTTCACCGTGATATTTTTAGAATGGCACGCCCCAGCTTATTCCTTCTTCTACTTTTGGAATAGTGAGTTGCAGAGTAAACGTCACCCTGCATAGACGATTTATAAACTCAGGGTGAATACTATAATTATGCGCAAGCCATCAATTACTGCATTCAAAAAAGAGTTGTCACCAGAACAACGTGAAGAACTACTCAGAGCATTGAAAGCCCGTTTTGAGGAAAACAT
>JAKLZD010000002.1 GCA_024256245.1 Candidatus Methylarchaceae archaeon HK01M | reverse complement strand
TTTCTAAAGCTGAAGCCTTCCTGACCTCAGCGATGAGGGCTGGTCATGAGGGCCTTATGGTCAAATCCCTCAATAGTAACTATGTGCCAGGGATGAGAGGTAAGAAATGGTTCAAGATCAAACCCTTCGAGAGCTTAGATCTTATTATAATTGCAGCTGATTGGGGATATGGACGAAGACATAGATGGCTCAGTAATTATTACCTTGCAGCGTTAAATCCTGATACACAAAATTTTGAACTCGTGGGGAAGACCTTTAAGGGTTTAACCGACGAAGAGTTTGAGAATATGACTCAAAGGTTACAGAATATCAAGTTATTTGAAACGAAATATACTGTACATGTAAAACCAGAAATAGTTGTTGAGGTTGCTTTCAACGAGATTCAGAGAAGTACCCATTATGAGTCTGGTTTTGCCCTTCGATTTGCTAGAATTACGAGAATAAGGGATGATAAGGGACCGATCGAAGTCGATACTATTGAGCGTATTGGTAGGATCTACGAGAAACAGTTTAAATTTAAAGGGAAACTTCAAATAAGAAATGCTTAATTCACAAGATCATAGCCCAATTCTCATCAGAAGAAATCTTGAATCTTCGCTGCGGTCGTGACTGTGATAACTTGTGCACATTTTTTAAGATCTATCCTTTTATATTCGAGACTAAGTGATACAATCATCTTCTGCATTCCCTTCGTGATCTGAGGAGCAGCTAAAATGCCTCGAACTTCCCTATCTGTATTTGATTTAACAAATTCTACATACTTCGCTAATTGAATTACAGCGTCCTTACCAGCCCTCCCTCGCTTAATCTCAACAACTACTAATCTGCCTTCACTGTCAAGACCGTATACATCTATAAATCCTGGTTCAACCCTCTTCTCAAAGGAGATGGGCTCAAACGCTTCCTCAACTAGCTCTGGATTTTTAAGTATCGCTTCTTGAATCTCCCTTTCACTGACATGAAGATAAAATCTCCCTTGGTCAACTAACTTCATTAGGGCGATAACATAAACGTTATCGAAGAAGATCTTCAACGACTCTTGAATTTTTCGGCGGAAAGCCTCGACTATTAATTTATCATTGGCTACACTTATTCGAAAGTAGCATTCAGGGGGCTGCCAGTTAACTGGTTTATACCCCGTAGACCGATGAATCAAGACAGCACCATCCTCTTTAATGAAGATCACTCTTTCTCCTGGTTCGAGAATAGACCTTGCCCTACCAATATACTCAACCCAACAATGACCGACTAATATAATGCTTCGTTTCTTCGATAACGCTTCCATAATATTCGTTTTTGTCGCTTCAAGGTTTGGATTCTCCAAGATTGAGATCGGAGATACATTATCCAATTGTCATCTAAAAATAGTAAAAGGTATACTTTATAAATAAAGATTGGTACTCAACGTACAACATTATCTGTCTACATAAAGAATCTTTAAATAATTCGTGATTTCCGAAATTAGCGTTAGAGTAAAAAAATAATAAATTTCCGTAGGAATTGATATATCTAAAGGTTATAAAGATGGCGAGGAAACATCGAAGCAAGAAATCAAAGAAGAAGAAGATGCGTAGACAGCAAAGGGCTAGGAAAAAGCGAAGAGAAAGATATAAATAAATTCTATATTCACCATCAGAATGGTGAGCCTTTCCCTTCTATTTCAAAGATTGGATTAGTCTTCGAAAAATATTGATTTGCTTAAAATCTTGAAAAGGGCGTAACCTATCACGGTTAAGCTGATTAAACTACTTAGAGTGATGCTGATTATCATCGCTACCCATTCGAATGTAATTAACCCAAAAATATCTGGGGGTGGAAAATACATCCATAGATAACCCCCCACGATTAATCCAATAGTGATAGAGCCAGTGATGCATGCCAATATTGCCCTTTTTCTAAGTATAAATATAAGGCTTGCTGCAATGAAGTTAGCAAGGGATCCCAAAACTATGTCGTATAACCCTAACTGCAAGTACACATTTCCAACTAGACACCCAAGTGTTACGCCGAATACTACTGGCCAACCAAAGATCATAGTCAAGGGAAGGAGGCAATCTGCTACTCTAAGCTGTATTGGTCCATAAGCGATGGGTGCCAATACTATCACTAGAGATGCATATAAGCTTGCAAAGATCACGGTGAGTGCTATACTTTTAGTATCCAAGCCTTTATCGCTCTTCTTCCATGTATGTAGGTCTTATGAGCTGGGTTTTCTGCGTTCCTCCATCTCTCACAAAGTAGTATCTGGTGATTAAAGGACCATTCATATTTGATCCCCTTTTAGGGTTTTTATAGTAGAGCTAAGATGGGAACTACCCACTCTATTAATCATGCTTTTATAACCTTAAATCCTAATTGGTATTATCTGCTCTAGCAAGCACGTCAGATTAATAAGCGTTTCTAATTCTTGAATAATAAAGAATTTATAATTATATAGGTACATTCTTTATTTTTATTGTAATTAGGGATCCGTTTGACTACATCGGTTGTGTGGCTATACAGTTTACTCAGTGTCATCATAGTTAGTCTAATCTCCCTAGTATGTGTGTTATCCTTTTCGTTAAAAGATACAGATTTAAAGAAGGTACTCTTGTATCTAGTAAGTTTTTCAGCTGGAGGACTCTTTGGAGATGCCTTTATTCACTTGATTCCGGAAGCAATGGAGGATGGTGGTTTCCGGATAAGTGTGTCTCTGTTGATCATCTTTGGCATCACTATTTCTTTTATTGTAGAGAAATTTCTTCAATGGAGACACTGTCACATACCCTCCTCAAATGAGCATCCTCACTCCTTTGCATATATGAACCTTTTTGGAGACGCTGTTCACAATTTCATAGATGGTCTAATAATAGGTGGAAGCTACTTGGCGAACATACAGTTAGGAATAGCAACCACACTAGCTATTATTTTCCACGAGATTCCCCAAGAAATC
>JAKLZD010000036.1 GCA_024256245.1 Candidatus Methylarchaceae archaeon HK01M | reverse complement strand
AAAACAAGTTTTAACTACTGATTCTTATTGATCTTAAAGAGTGTCTGCCGCTGACACTGCTGCTTACTAGCTTCCCTTCGTTCTTTGTCATGCCATTTATTACGTCCACCAATGACAATATCTGCTTCTCCAGCATCTTCACTCTATAAATGATATTTTTGTATCCTTTTTTAATGCCAATCCAAACTCCACCTCCATCGCTTTTAGTATGGCACAGGGAACAGGACAGGTTATGTGGTTTTCTTGGGCAGATCGATACACTCTGTTATCAACGATGCTACCTGAGAAGTCACTTATATCCAATTCTTTCAAATTTTCAGAGAGCTTGGTAATCTTTGGACAATTAGTTTCGAAATTTATCATGATCTTAGAACTGACATTCTTTACTTCTATGAGCGTTCTCTTTCCACATATCCCTGAATCTACTTCTACTTTTGTCATTTTATCACTAAAATAAGATTGTAATGACATACTTATAAATTATAACGGCGTTAAGAATTCATATTATTTTTTTATCTTGATGAGGAAATTTCTGTAACAGTAGGGGGATTCTGGCTCAAATTCTTCAGCTTTAAAATCGTTACCATATTTGTCTATATATTATGGTATGAATAAAAAAAGAAGTTTTACCTATCGAGAAAGACATCAAAAATAATGAACATAGTATCAAACCATCCTTGTGACCTCTTCGTTGCTACTAACCTAGGGAGAGTCGCTTGACAAGACTATGTCTAGCATTAGGTGAATATGTGCGTATATGAACAACCAGAGATTAACATATTTCTCCATTTCCTTAATTTGCCTCATTCCAAAGATATGTGACCCTCTTGTAAAATTTCCTAAAAAATTAAAAGAGTTAACGATATACTAAGGAGATTAGCAAACATGAATTTCGAGTTCTCAATAATAATAAATCGACCTGTTGAAGAAGTATATAATTTTTTTTGGAACTTGGATGAGAGAGATTTTTCAGATAATCCTGTTGTACCTATCTATGCAAGATTAGACAAGGGATCAAGGAGAATCGGTTCGCAGATTAGGGAGGTCGTACGAATACCTTTTTTCCAGATGGAGATTATTTCTGAAATAATTGGGTTCATACCAAATAAATGGCTCGAATACAAATTTAAAGGGGGAGGAATGGAAGGTCAGTTATTGTATCAATTCAAATCAGTAAGAAATGAGACAGAACTAAATCAAAAAGTATCATTATGTTTTAGGGGAATTAGGAAGATATTAACTCCCTTGTTACCACTTACATATAGAAAAAAAGCTAAGAAGAGACTTTGGGATATAAAAGCAGTAATCGAAAAAGAAGAAGAAAAGTGAAGGGAAACCGATACACACAATATTCATGGCAAGGTTAATTCAGCCGACCACGAAGAGGATCCTTAAAGCCCGACCGTACGTGCTAAGGTCTTACTTCAGCTGGACGTTGCTCAACGCAAAGATTCCGAGCAATTGGCAGTCCTTCTTCATGGGGCACAAGAGGGAGATATTCAGAACGGTTGAAGATCATCTAACTAAAATACCGAGACAGGCGAGCATGGAAGATCAGAGAAAGACGGATAAGAGCGTCAAGCCGATAGGTGTCTTCTGATTTATAAAACGAAAACAAATTATAAATTAGAATTAATATAATAAAACATGAAACTGAGTTGAAGAGGACAGGGTTTACCATCCTACCTTTACATGGCGGGCATGCTCCAAGATGGTTGATATCCAGGATGGAGAATCTATCGAAAAAAATTATATGGCTTATAGTCGATGAACATGGAACTCGTGAATTCTTGAGAAGGATTTCAAATCCTTACTGGTTTCAAGCTTTAGGTTGCGTACTTGGATTCGATTGGCACTCATCGGGCTTAACTACCGTTGTTACAGGTGTATTGAAAAGAGCTCTTTCTAGTGAAAGCTATGAAATAATGGTCGCAGGTGGCAAAGGAAAAGCCTCTTTAAGAACTCAGTCTGAAATAGATAAGATCGGCGAAAGGTTCAGCCTATCATCTTCTAACGTAGAGAGGCTAAAGTATTCTAGCAAAGTCTGCGCAAAGGTTGACAATGTAGCCATCCAAGCAGGGTATCCGTTATATCACCATGCATTCTTCATAACAGAAGAAGGAGAATGGTCTGTAGTTCAACAAGGAATGAATGCTCAAGATAGAACTGCAAGGCGTTACCATTGGCTTTCTGAAAATTTAGGCGACTTTATTGTTGAACCTCATGAAGCGATAGTAGGTGATGTGAAAAGGCCATCTGTTCTAAACATGACAGCAAGAGAAGCAGAGGAGAATAGAAAGATATGTGTCGATTTGGTAAAGAGCGCCCCAAATAACCTTATCTCATCCATCAAGAGAATCGGTGCCTTTTCTACATTAGACCCTTGGATTCAGGATCAAGGCTCGATCAAGAATATAAAAGTTGAGGGTTTTTCGATGCCAAACAAATTGAATTGGGCAATCTTTAAAAGATTGTACGACTTTCAGCCAAAGGATTACGAAGAGCTCCTAAACTTTAAGGGGGTTGGACCCTCCATTGTTAAAGCCTTAGCTCTGATCTCTGAATTAGTTTATGGCAAAGAAGCAAGTTGGAGAGACCCTGTAAAATACTCTTTTGCCTTTGGTGGGAAGGATGGAGTCCCAAGACCTATCGAAAGAAGGGAGATGGACAAATCCATCACAATCCTTTATAATGCTATAGAACAGGCTCAGATTGGTCGTAAGGAGAAACTACAGGCTATCAAAAGGCTTCAAAGATTCGCTACAGTGGAGAATTATATCAGCCCATAAACCCTCTAACTACTTCGAGCCAAGCAGTTGCAACATTATTCAGATTATAACCCCCACCACCAAGAGCTATTATCCTGCCATCACAAAGTTCATGTGAGATATTATGTAACCTTTCAGTCGAATATCTATGTGCTTCTGTTGTATACCGTAGATGTGTAAGTGGATCATTGACTAATCCATCTGCACCACATTGGAAAATGATCAATTCAGGCTTTACTTGATAGGCGAACTCTTCAACTTTGATAAATGCCTCTTTGAACTCCTTATCTCCTGCTTCAGGCTCCAATGTTATGTTTAGCTTGGTCCCCTCCGCCTCCCCCGAACCTGTCTCGTGGCTGAATCCAGTCCCCGGATAAAGATAAGTTCCATCTTCATGTATGTCCGCTGTGAAGATAGTCGGATCGTCATAAAAACTATAGCTGACACCATCACCATGATGGGCATCTATATCGACGTAGAGTATCTTCTTCAGATCATACATCTTCTTTGCATAAATTATCGCTATGGCGATATCGTTGAATACGCAGAATCCTTCAGACTTATCTTTTCTAGCATGATGGTATCCCCCAATCGGGTTAAAGATATGGTCCAATTCTTTCTTCATAACTATTTCCAAACCAAGTATAGTGGAACCTACAGAATAAGCCGATGCTTCAAAGACTCCTTTATAAGCTGGGGTATCACCTCTATCAAGATATCCAAAACCATGTTCAGAGGCTTTCTTCACAAAATTAATGTGATCTTTCGTATGAAAGAGAAGTAGAACATCCTCGCTTGCGGATATAGGCTCGATGATCTTTACGTTCTCTTTACCAATGAGACCTTTATCTTTGAGTATCTGCCAGAATGACTCGACCCTCTTGCTATTCATCGGATGGTTAGGGAAAGAGTATTTTAGAGAAGTATCTCCTATGATTATTCCAACGGAGCACATGCCATAATAGATAATGATGTATAATTTAAAGTTAAGCTTAAGATAATTTAAAACTCCAAATTCTTGATATTCATGAAGAAACTTTAAATAAATTACTATTCTGGAAGCAATGGCTGTATAAAATTATGAGAGAAATACCTAAAGAAGAGAAAAAGAAGAATAGTTTTTAATATTCTATGCTATATTGGATTCTCTCTTTCTTCAGATTTTTTTAAAATTTAAGATTCTAGCTGATCTTGGTTGGCATTTAAGCCCACATACTTATTCTCTAGGCATGGATAAATAAAGTTGAGAGGCGACACGCCTGTCAGATATTTATTTAGC
>JAKLZD010000121.1 GCA_024256245.1 Candidatus Methylarchaceae archaeon HK01M | reverse complement strand
TTTATTTATTCTAAAAAAAAATAACTTCTTTGTTTTAATTTATCTTTATATTTTTATATAATAATTTGAATATATACTTATACATTTTTGTACCAACGTTTTTCATTTAATTTCCTAAAACGGCTCTACAAACAATGTTAATAGAATACATATTATGAAGATAAAAAAAGTGTATTAAATAATATGCTTTCACTAATCGTCTAAGTACCGATAGATAAAAGAGTAGGTTTGTGGGAGAGTTTGGAGATCAAAATTGAGGGTTCTAGAAATTCATTGTTCATCTTTCAGTTATCGAATCAAGAAAAGTACTCCAGTTGCTGAAGATCCAGAGCCAGAGAGCGAGGATCTAAAGGATGTCTTGGTCTGCTTAGTATGCTTTGAGAAGAAAGATGAGAATAGGCTTGAAGAGCTGATAGATGAGTTCGTTGAAAACATTAAGGTGGACGTTTCCAGAATACAATGCAAGAGCGTTCTCATTTACCCTTATGCACATCTTTCCAAACAACTGGGCAAGCCCAGCTTGGCAAAAGAGTTTCTCTCAGAACTTAAGAATAGACTTGTCGGGGAGAAGATAGATACTCACAAATCGCCCTTTGGTTGGTATAAAGCCTTCAGACTGGAGTGTATAGGACATCCACTTGCAGAGGCTTACAGAGAATTTTGATTTCTAAATTCTAGGATGGCTAAATCGGGGCGGCTTCTATTTCGATATTCGATCGTCTAGCTGTCTTTAGAACCCTTTTCTGGCATTTCTTCAGATAGGTCTTGAATTCATCCTGAGGTATGAGTATTTTTAGTGTGCCGCCATCGAGATCCAAGTCGAATGAATCCAGATGCCTAGATAATATTTGAGAAAATATGACCTTTTGTTTATCGTCTCTACCTCTCCATGACGCTTTCACTGGCACGAAGAAGGTTCGCTCACCGAATACGTAGAGCTCATACTCAACCTTACCTGTAAACAAGTTCTTCACAAGCACGGTTGGACGTGAGAGGTCCTCTCGCCTCAGACCCGCAGGAACCTTGACCGTCATTTCAAGAGTATATATCTGGGAGGCAAGCCCTTTATCCATGAATATTAAAGTGTCAACGATCGAAGCTAGGACACCTACATCGACCTTGTGTGCTATACGGCGGATAGCGTCCATTGGGTTCGTACCATGCAATACGCCAACCATCCCTATACCTGCAAACCTCAGATCTATGAAGATTTTGAAGTCGTCTTCTCCACGCATCTCATCGAAGATAGTGTAGTCGGGCCTGCTAAGCAGAAGTACATCATGAAGTTCACCTTCTTTCGCAGCCCTCTTCGAATACTGGGTTATATCGGGAGGTAGATCGAGGTCTCTTGGGCTCTCGATAGTCTTCACTACTTTTCCCAGCGAATTATAGTGTTCAGCCAATGCCTGCGCGAATGTCGACTTCCCCATACCCGGCGGGCCGGCAACTAGTATCCCTTCTGCTTGCTCCTTAAGTCGAGCCAGAACTTGGCTGGGCAGATGATAATCCTCTAGGCTACGCTTGAGCATCGGTCTGGTTATAGTTATTTCCAATCCGTCTGAAAAAGGAGGGCGAGTAACCACGATCCGGAAGTCTTTCAGCTGAATTATGGTGGCGCTCATCTTATCAACTTCTATGAATGCGTCTTCGCCTAAAGAAGAGTAGGTTTGCTCCATGAGCTGTGCCAAGATCGATTCTAGCTCCTCTCTAGATAACGGTGTTTCAGATAACTTTTCGAAGAACCATCTTCCTGGATGACCACGCTTGACTCTTGGTGGAAGCTTCTCCTTTAGGTGTAAACTCATAACACCCTCAGTAAAGACTTCATCTAGGTAGATGGAGGGAGAGGTCGATTCGAAGACAGTCCTTATTCCAAGTGCTTCAGACATCTTAGCCATAATCGGGTTACATGTTATTATCGAGGCTTGTATCGATCTTGCAAATTCACGAGTCACATAGTTTACGTCATCTTCGCTTGGGTTACCTGCATATTCTAGTTTTAAGTTCTTTTCAGCGCATGCCTCCCTCAAGTCTTTAAGGCCGTTTATTCCGGAGAGGTTGCCTATTTTTGCCTTCGCTTCGATACTGGATACGGTGGCGTTATGCACTATTATCTTACAACAGACTTTGCCTTCCCTAACTAAGCGGCTAACTACTTTGAGGCTGATCGCCGACTCATCAGGTACGTAAGAATTTAAAATCATTTTTTACAACTTTTTGATTATGCGATATGGTATGGCTGGCTAGCTAACCAATCTCTGTAAGCTTTTGCAGCGATTTCTTATCGTAACCTCTGTTACGCCAGCTGCGGCAGCGATAGCCTTCTGAGTCGCGGTTTCACCTTCTAAGGTACATGCAATATATAGCGCTGCTGCAGTTAGTCCCTGAGGGTTCTTGCCTGTTGAAATATGGGAATCCTTTGCTTTCTGAAGGATGCTTATGGCCCTTCTAGCCGTCTTCTCTGAGATTCCGGATTTGCTAGATATCTTCGAAATATATTTCACAGAATCTACGACAGGCATTTTCAGGTCCAGTTCTCTAAGGATAAGTCTGTAACTTCTGGCAAGATCCTTCCTCTTGATCCCACTGGCCTTGGCAACATCCTTCAAGGTTCTGGGCGTACTACTCTCTCTACATGTAGCATAGATAGAGGCAGTGATCATGGATGAGATCGATCGGCCTTTGACAAGATCCTTCTTCAGGGCCTTCCTGTAGATGTAGGCTGCTTTTTCGACAAGATCATCTCCTATGTTCAGCTTATCGGCTATCCTGTCGAGTTCTGTCAAAGCCTGTAGAAGGTTTCTATGCAAAGGTACTTGCATCTGGCTCCTTCTATCCCACATATCCATCCTTTTGATCCTTCTCCTCTCTGAAGGTTTTAATCGTCTGCCAGAGGCATCCCTTCTGTTGGCACCCAGCTTTGTAGCCAAGCCTCTATCATGAATAGCAAGAGAAGAAGGCATGCCAACCCTTGATTTCTCCTCCCTCTCCTCCTTGGTGAAGGCCCTCCACTCTGGGCGAGTACTAATTTCATTTTCTTTAATGATATAACCACAATTGCTACAAAGAAGTTCGCCACGCATGCTATCTTCTATCAAAGGCCCCTTTCCACACCTTGGGCAGTATTTAGAGCGTTCTTCTAATATGAGACGTTTATTTGGAGTCATCATAATTACCAAGAACTTTGTATTCTATCCTCAAGCAAAATTGCTTAAAAAGATTTATATAGTATTTTAATTTTCTCATATATAAATTTTACTATGTTCGTTGATACGATAATTTTCGATTGCTACCTCAACTTCTTCCTTATGTCT
>JAKLZD010000099.1 GCA_024256245.1 Candidatus Methylarchaceae archaeon HK01M | reverse complement strand
CCTTTATTCTCATTGCTTATGCGGGAAGCATCCAGCCTTTGCAGGGCTCTTTGGAGTTTGCGGGCGCGGTCGTGTATGTCCATCCTTTTTTCTCTACAATAAAAAAGGGAGTTTGACATTTGATATAGCGCCGGGAGTGGGATTTGAACCCACGAGACCCAAATGGGTCACAGGCTAATTGTGCATCACTCCAGGCCTGGGCTTCAGCCGAATCTGCCCCTTACCAGGCTAGGGAATCTTTGTCAAGGCTTCCTCAGCCTTTCCGGCAACTATTTCCCCGGCATGGATAGCTTACATATTTATACACTCTTAAAGATTATGGTTACTTCTTTGAGGTGCATCATAAATTCTTCAGGCTTATCGTACCTTTGAATTTTCACTTTATTAAAGATTGAATCAACTGATCAAACTTTCATAGATCTTGATTGTTTGCTCAGCAGCATATTTCCATGTAAAGTATTTTAGGACTCTATTTCTTCCATTCTTACCCCATTTTTTAGCTCTTTCACGATCCCTAAGAACCTCTTTGATGCCCCATGCTATATCTGGTGGATGGCCTCCATTTACATGTATGCCGTTTTGCGCTGGTCCGGAAGGGATCACTTGCTCTCTAAAGCCAACTATGCCTCTGGCTCCAACAACAACCGGTTTTTCCATGGCCATAGCTTCGAGGCTTACGATTCCAAAAGGCTCATAGACCGATGGAAAAGCACATACATCTGATGCAGAATAATGTGTGATACGTTCCTCTTCAGGTACAAATTCAAACCGACGAATGACCTTATCATTTAATTTCAAACGCTCTGTCAATTCTACGATTTCTTTTTGTTCTTCTCCTCTTCCCAGTATAACAAGCTTTGTTTTTGGAAACTCATTAAGAATTAAAGGTAATGCTTGGATAAGGTTTTTAATACCTTTGACCCATGCCAATCTTCCAACAAACAATATCATGTGTTCGTCTTCTTTTATGTTATATTTCTCCCTAAGCTTTTGAGGGGTTTCTTGATCTACATTTTTAGGATTGTAGCGTCCAGAATTGACACCATTCCATACGACATGGATTTTTCTTTCATCCCATCCATGACGAGCTAGATCCTCTTTCATAAGATAACTAACCGTTATATTTCTATCCGATGCTTGTGCTATTGCATCTTCAAGATGGGTGATTATTCGAGAACCCCCATCGCCACTTCTACCCCATTCTGTAGAATGCGCATGGAATACCAGAGGCAGTTTTAACTCGCTTTTAATTATCAGTCCAGCTATGCTACTAAGCCAATCATGTACGCAGATAATATCATACTTATATTCTTCCTTCCTTACGAGTTCATTTACAAACTTTGTAGCTGAAAGTACATTATAGACAAATATATCACTAAAGAATTTAATGTGAGTCCCCCATCTTCTAAGGTCTTCTTCAACAAACAAAGAAAAGACGTTCGAAGCATCCGTAATCATTGGTCTGTGAACTTCAACGCCCTTCATAATTTCCCTAGTTTTAATACCTATAGAGTTAAGTGTAAAAACAGAGACATCATGTCCAAGCTCCACGAACTGTCTCGTAATGTATTCAGCATATATTCCAAGCCCACCAACAAGAATCGGGGGGTACTCCCAGACAAAGAATCCTATTTTCAGCTTTTAGTCACCCATAGTAAGGCTACGTATCATTATTTTAGGTTTATTAAAAATTGTAAGTTATTTATGATGAATGGAATTTTGTAAAGGGTTATGTTGGCAGAGCATACTTCGACAGCCTTTTTCTTGGTGTAATAGGCTAGAAGAAGGAATAGGATGTTCCTTGGTTTCAAGTATTTTTACTTCGAAGAGTTTCAGATACCCAGCTGTATCGGAAAAAGGTGTTGTTTAATTTCCAGAGGCTGGGGCTTGGCGGTTCAGGACTTGGTGGCAGAGGAATGTGTGTGGAGGATTTTGAAAAACCATTTCATGATAAAGCGTGTACTGAAGGACTTGAACTTCTTAGGGGAGTTTATGAAGAGGGTTCTGAATCTCCAAAATAAAAAGGAGCTTTTCCCCTCAAGCTACCGGAGAGAATTGAGGACGAGCTCGAACACGAGGGAATGGATTGCAACATACTCTTTCTAACCTTCATTATTGTGAATTCAGTGACAACCCCATTCTAGTCAAGAACACCGCGCAGTTCAGGTTCCATTGGATCGATTATTATATAACTTCTTTCAAACTTCTGAAAGCTTGATTATAAATCGGAAGCGTCCTCCCAATAATCATCTCCTAATAGCTCTTGCGATGGTCTTCTCCTACTCTGGAATTCTTTGAACCTGAATACCGTTCTATAGTTCTACATTATAAGGGCATGATATATCAGCCAAACGATCCTCATCTTACCTAATTGGTGGGACGATTACATATACGTCTTTACTATATCGGGATAATATTCTTTCAATACCCTTTCTATACTCACTCTAGGGATAGAAGTTCGTAAAGCGTTGGATGCAACCTTGTAGTACTGTTCTGTATCATCTCTATACAAACGTATCACTTCCTGAAATAGATTCTTGAACTCCTCGTAGTCCTGTATGTTATATTCGTGCATTTTAGTCGATTCTAACTCCCTAAGGTCTTTTCCAAAGAACCATCCGTTAACACCATGCCTGATTAGCTCCATCGCTCCTCCATCCCTTGAAGCAAGAGTTGGCACACCATTTATAGCGGCCTTCATGTAGCTCGTACCACAAGCTTCCCAACCCGACACAGGTGTAAAGAGCAACAGGTCACTAGCCTCGATCAACTCCCTAGCTTCAGACACTGTATAATGAGGTATGTAGACTACATTCTCACGTTCTCTATGTAACTTGTGAAAGATTCGCGAGAACTCTAAGCCTACTCCATCATAAGGATGAGCCCTCCCCCCAAGCAAGAACAGTACTTTTTTATCAGGGATATCTTCAATGGCTCTAATAACAAAGTCAGGCCTTTTGTAAGGTACTATGCGCTTACACCAGTTGACGATGATCATCCCCTCCACATCTATATCCTTGTATCTTCGAATGAATTCAGCAAACCTCTTCTTAATCGCTTTTCTACTCTCGATAAAATGCTCTAGGTCGAGATTTCCAGTTTTATAGCTTCCCTTGAGCGTCGGATTCATCCACCTTTCGATATCTACTCCATTAGTAACATAACGAAGTTTGCTTGCAAAGTGCGGTATAACCTTCGACATTACTTCGAAATGTTTAGCCGATACTGTGAAAATCTCTCTCGATGCTGCTAAACCTATGTCGGTCAGAACGACCTTCTTATTGATGAAGTTGTACCCAAACTCTCGCTTGAAGAATTCATTTGGAAAGGCAGGATGCCCCCACGGGCCTGGTGTATGTATTACCAATCTGAACTTTCCGGGGATCCTAAGGATAAGTGGCAGGAAGGCTGCGTAAGCTTCTTGGAGGTCTATATAGTCCACATGCTCTGTACCTATAAATCGCCTTATGTATTCGGCTGAAGCTTTTGCCAGAAGCGTATACTTATGAAACTTCTCTTCCAGACTCTTCTCCATATAAATGTGGTCTGCAAGATGATAGACCCAATCTGGCTCTAATGGGTTGAAGAAAATGACCTCGGCTTTTCCTTTACGGTACTTTAAAACCTCGACCTTTATCTTTTCACCATGAAGGTTTAAACTTAAGACCCCTTCTTGAACTAGTTTTTCAAGAAATTCGGGTGGTTGAGGTAGCGCTTTAGGTATCGGTATACCCTCTCCGTTGAAGTTGTAATCGACAAATGCTTCACGATAAAAGAGAGTTAAAGCAGTATAGGGGATATCGAGGTTCGCTACACCGTAAAACTTGTCTCCTTCGAACACTCCAAGACCGCCTGTATAGGTATATCCTTCATTGAGTGCAATTTCTGGTGTTACACTGATTATCATTAAAAGTTTACCTTAAACCTTAAAGTATTTAAAATATACCATATTTTTATTTACACTTTTAATCGAAAGTAGTATATAGTTAATTAAAAAAGTATTGTAATTTCTAAAGTTCATCACTCAATAAGCTTAAAATGCCTAAAAGAAACTTTTATCTAATCTTTTTACTTCAGATTTAGAGTCCGTTGGCATGCTTAATGATATCTACGATAAGGATCTTTAGGAGAAGTTCTTGAAGAAGACGTCAATCTATTATTTAATAATATCTCCACCGATCAAAACTCCCAACATAGTAGACTTTTTCCAAGTAATCTGCAGCTCGCCTTAAAAAGGAAGGTTGAATTCTTCTTTGGAAGCGAGTATCATGATCTCTCTTCGTTGATTCCAAATGGTCTTGAAGGACAAACTTGGCTATGCACCCAAAGCAGTAGAGAATACCCGAGCAGATGTAAGAGATTTTTTGGATATGGGTTAAAGGTGGATAGAAGCTTAATGATGAGGACGTTCGTAAAAAGGGATTTACAATAAGTAAATGATACCCTAGACCATCCGTTCCTGTAAATAACCCTCCCATCATTGGAGTCACTTGTTCGACTTCTTAAAATGAGAATCTCCCCTTTTTGAAGAAGTTTAGTTTAAATATCACCTTTAACGATTGAGTTCATGAAGAGTGGTAGATACTATCTTTGGAGCGATATAAAGATAAGAGTCTCAAGGTCCTTGTTACTCTTCATAACTTAGCTGCAATGAACGAAGATAGTGCAAGAACCATCGATGAGCTGGTCAAGTTTCTGAATATAGGTGAAAGCTCTATCTTGGAGGCTCTGAAGTCTCTTACAGGAGAAGGTTTTGTCTCTGAAGTCGGTGGAAAGTACTATTTGAATTATAGTGGAACGTTACGTATACTAACAAACTACACTTGATCCATCGATGTGGAAGATTTGGTCAAGGTTCTTATGCTTTCATGGGAGTATGGCGGACGGCATGTAGGTTTTCATCTTGAGAATCTTGTAGGCAGACTTATTTCTAAGGGCTACGATGTGCATACTCTTCATTTATCGGGCGATGAATACAAAGATGTTAGGTGGGGCGGGATCACATATACTATAACGCCTAATATCAAGACGAATCTGCATATCATTACATCGGTATTCTCAAGCCTAGGTGATTACGCAAGGGCCATATCAAGCGTCGTATACGATGCTGGCGGCTTCGATTTAATACATGCCCATGGTCTGCTTGTAGGCCTACATGGCCTCATGGCTAAGCTGGCTTACGGTAAACCTCTCTTGCTTACACTGTATAGCTTGGAAGAGGTCAGAAGGGATGGCACAAATCTCATATCTTTGGCGATAGAGGGTTTTGAGCGTCATTTATGTGATCTGGCAGATGCATTAGTCGTAAACGATAAAGGGTTATGCAAGCGTATAGCTGAAAAGTACGAGATACCTTGGGAGAAGATTCACGTTCTAAATGAGTGGGATGGAATTGTAGATGTTTACAAAGAGGTTTTAAAGCGATGAAGGTTCTTATGCTTTCATGGGAGTATCCTCCAAGGATCGTGGGGGGACTCGCCCGTCATGTATATTGGCTTTCTCAAGAGCTGGGTAATATGGGTGTTGAAGTTACTATGGTTTCGTTGGATCATCCTTCAGCCCCTATGTCGGAGGTAGAAGGGAGGACGAAGATCGTCAGGTCCTTGAGCTACCGTTTCCCATCACCAGACTTCATCTCCTGGGTATACCAGTTTAATTACTGGATGCTGGAGAAGATCCTAACCAATTTAAAGAATGACTACGATATCATACATGTTCATGATTGGCTTACAGCGCCTGCTGGCATAACCCTGAAGTATATCTTTAGAAGGCCTCTCGTGGTTACGATTCACTCGACCGAATTCGGTAGGCGCATGGGTATACATAATGACTTTCAAAGGCATATCTATGAGACGGAATGGGAGGAGATGTTCGAAGCTTGGAAGGTCGTAGTCTGTAGTGAATATATGAAGAGAGAGGTCATATCTGCTTTCGATGTTCCTTTAGATAAGTTATGGGTCATACCTAATGGCGTAAATCCAGTGAGTTTAGATGAAAAAATGAGTCTGGTTGAAGCCAGGAGTCGATTCGCAGAACCTTGGGAGCATATAATCCTCTATGTTGGGAGGATGGTTTTTGAAAAGGGTACACATATCTTCGTGGAAGCCGCTCGCCAGTTGCTATCAAGAAGATGGGATGCTAAATTTGTCCTCGTAGGAGAAGGTCCTTTAAGAGCAAACCTAACCAATATCGTGGAGAATCTTGGTCTGAGTAGCAAGTTCTATTTTACAGGCTTCCTTCCAGACGAAGAGGTCAAAATTTTATACAATATATGTGATATAGTTGTCTTTCCAAGCTTATATGAGCCCTTTGGGATAGTTGCATTAGAAGCCATGTCTGCTGGTAAGGTGGTGGTGGCTTCGGATACGGGGGGGCTATCAGACGTTGTAATACAAGATTTTAATGGATTGAGGGTGGCTCCTGGAGACCCTACGGCCTTGCAGGCAACTATAGACCATCTCCTAAATCACCCTCAGGATAGATGGAGGATGGGACGTAATGGTCTCAATACCGTTTATGAGAGATTCTCTTGGAAAAGTATAGCGAAGCAGACCATTAGGCTATATCGGCAGATTCTTGAAGAATACGATCAGGGTAGTTGGAAGCCCAAGCCGAAGCAGATATCCTGATTATGATTTTGTATTCACAAAGGTCAACGATATAAAAGTCTCCAAATAATAATATTTTTTAATTTCTGTTATTAATATAGTGTTATGGGTTCTTCGAAGATAGTTATAATTGCTGACTTCAGTATCATCCCTCTAGGATTGGGGACTACGAGTGTAGGCAAGCAGATAGCTGAGGCAGTAAATGCCATGAAGAAAGTGGAAGGTATGAGATATGAAGTCACGCCCATGGGCACGGTACTTGAAGCCGAGAGACTTGAAACGATCTTGGAGGCCGTAAAAGTAGCCCATGAAGTCCTTTTCAAGATGGGAGTAAAAAGGGTCGAATCTAATCTTAGAATAGATGATCGGAGAGACAAGCCAAGAACGATGGAAGAAAAGGTAAAGGGCATAAAAGAATACATGAAGAAGTAATAGATTAAAGATTGATCGAATTAAAATTGGGACTAAAAATTACATTCAAAATTACTTAACAGGGGCGTAAGTGTAATTCTCTGAATCTGAAATTCCTTTCTTTTAGGTCTTTAAGGATGCTTTCGACGATTCCTTTCTCTAAAATCTCTAGGGCGATTTCAACTTCTACATCTTTGGGCGCTATATTTGGGTCGTATCTCTCACATTTAATATCCACTATGTTGGTTCCATGGGAAGCTATAATGGATATAACACGGTTCAGCTCCCCTGGGATATCCCATATCCTCCCACATATCCGTACAAGTCTACCATCACGAGTAAGTTCTCTTCTAACTATCCTTGAAAGAATGAAAGGGTTCACGTTCCCGCCACTAATCACTGCGACTACTTTTTTGCCCTTTACATTTATCTTTCTTGATAAAATAGCTGCTAGAGAAGCCGCGCCTGCACCCTCTACTAAAGTCTTTGAGCGTTCTAGAAGGTGGAACATTGCCATAGCTATCTCATCGTCGCTTACCACTACAAGTTCATCCACAAAACGCCTTTCGTTTACGATCTCATGTGTTAAATCCCCTGGCGATTCAACTGCTATACCATCGGCTATGGTTGTTCCGCTCTCCATTGGAAATCTAACACCTGCCCTTATCCCCTCGGAAGTAATCTTCGATTCCCGAGCTTTTAACATGCAGGGAAATTGATCAGACTCGACACCATAGACCTTAACAGAGTTTCCCAGAATCCTTTTGAGAGCTATGGAAATTCCAGAGATAAGCCCTCCTCCTCCAACTGGCACCACTACTGCATCTGGCTTTATCCCTTCTTCCTTGAGTTGACTGACTATCTCTAGCCCTATTGTTCCCTGACCAGCTATCACATCTTTATCGTTGAAAGGATGAATGTATACCGCACCATCATCTTCAGAGATCCTTTGCGCTTCCTTAATGGCTGCATCCATTTTCTCTATGGGCTCACCAATTTTATTCTTTAGGATAACTTCTCCTTTGTAGGCCTTGGTCGCCAAGTATTTACTCGAAGTCACCCATACTGGCATCACTATCTTGCTTTTCACACCAGACAACATTGCAGCATAGGCTACCCCCTGTGCGTGATTGCCTGCAGAAGCAGCAACTACTCCCTTCTTTTTGAAGTCCTCGATGACTCCACTCTTCTTGGTTTCATACAGAAGTTTTTTGATTTTGTAATAGGCACCTCTAATCTTAAAGGAGCCAGTTTTCTGCAAGTTCTCCAGTTTAAGGAAAACCTCGCCCTTTGTGTACTCAGAAAAAGTTCGAGATTGAATCAAATTAGTTGTGTGAACAATATTTGATAGAACTTTTTTAGCATTTTTTATCTCCTCGAAAATCGTTTCTACTAATTCAATTTTAGGGGCCAAAAGCAATATTAAATTAAAAGATATTTCAGGTTTTATACTTTTGCTCGAAATTTTTCAGGGGATATTTGCCTAGATATTCTATTAACTTTTATTCATTAATAAAGTATTTTTATATTAATAAGAGTCTTGAAAATTCTAAAGGTGTTTGATTCGCCCTAAAAGGGTCAGCGGAATTATCCCTCACAATAACCATACTCGCAACAATACTAGGTGCCTTAGGCTTCTCTTTAGCATTCAAAGACTATACTGCAAGCTTGATGGCTGGATTGATCTTCAAGAGGGTGAAGCAAATAAAATCTGGAACAAGAGTGAAGATTTTAGCATCACCTATAGTAAAGGGAGACATCTTAGAGATAGGGTGGTTTAGAACAACATTAAACGAAGTTGGTAACGGGGAAAGGCTTCCTAGTGTTAAGACTGGAAGGATATCGAAGATTCCGAACTTCCTTCTCTTCATCAATGCTGTTCTCATCTATGGAGAATCGATTATAGATGAGGTTGTGGCATATATCAAAGGTGACTCAACGCAATTCGATAAAAAGGTTAATTGAAAACATGGCAAGAGCTATAGAAGAGGAGGGGAATAAGGTTATAGCAGTAAGTCTTTATCAGAAGGAGAATAATCTAATCGCGCATGGTATATTCGAATCTAATACACAGAAAGTTTTTGATGCGAGGAGTAATATTCTGGCACGCTATCTTGAGATGAATAGATGATACACCAGCCATAGGAGAAGGCAGCTCTCTTAAGGAAGAAGCGCCCGATCCTTCTATTTCTTACATTGGTTGCCGCCAAAGTTATGGTCCCTCCGAGATGTGATATATTTTATTATTATAGAGATTATCCTCTTGACTAAGAACCCACGACCGTATCTGAAAAGAATATTTTAACAAAGGTAAAATCTATGGAAGTTTCGAAAACAACTATATCTTTACTTCTTTCGCTGATTTTGTAATTACCCTAAATCATCCTTTTCGTCTTGAGCAACTTACTTTACTTTACAGTAACAGATTTTGCCAGATTCCTCGGTCTATCTACATCTGCTCCTCTACCGATGGCTATATGGTATGCAAGCATCTGAAGGGGGATTACCTCTATTATTGGGTAAAAGAGTTCTACAACTTTGGGAGATAGGATAAGATCATCGTAGATTTCGTTATCTATGTTCGAAATTCCTATTATTTTCGCCCCTCTTGCCTTCATCTCCAAAGTATTGCTAAGGGTTTCGTGGTAAGTATCATCCTCTGGATTGAGAACTACAACAGGGGTTCTGTCATCTATCAAGGCAAGTGTGCCGTGCTTTAACTCTCCAGCAGCCATGCCTTCAGCATGAATGTAGGAGAGTTCTTTGAGCTTTAGAGCGCCCTCTAAAGCTATTGGATAATGGGCCGATCTGCCTATAAAGAAAAAGTCGTTACTGTGCTTGTACTTCTCAGCTATCTCGATCACTTTATCTTCAACTTTAAGGATGTATTTAACATATTTATCGAGCATTTTAAGCTCATTTACATAGATGGGCTTATCTACTGGAGTGAAAGCTAAGAGATAGATCAACACAAGTTGGGCTGTAAAGCTCTTAGTTGCAGCGACTCCTATCTCTGGTCCACAGTTCAGATAAAGAGATAGATTGCTCTCTCTATCCAGAGTCGAACCCATCACATTGACTATAGAAAGGATTTTTGCTCCCTTTTCTTTCGCTTCTCTAGTTGCATATAGAACATCGGCAGTTTCGCCACTTTGAGAGATCGCTAGAACTAATGTATCCTTGTCTATCCAATCGATAATCTGGCCGAACTCACTCGCCAAGATAGCTTCACAGTAAACCTTTGAAATTTTAGAGAAGAAGTGCCTTGCTAAGAGGCAAGCATGGAAGCTGGTTCCAGCAGCTGTGATGAACACTTTTTTTGCTTCTTTGATTGCTTTACAGAAAACCTCCAATTTCATCCGATCTTGGTAGAGCGCATTCTTTATGGTACTCGATTGCTCGTGAATCTCCTTAAGGGTATAGTGGGCAAACTCCTTCTTCGATACATCGCCAACTTCCCATGCTACCTGGGTAATACTTTTTTTCACTTCTTTTCCTTTAAAATCGAAGATTTTTAGTAAGTTCTTAGTAGCTATAGCAATCTCTAAGTTGTCCAAGAAGATTACCTTATCTGTATATTCGATGAAAGGTAGGACATCACTGGCCAGGAAGAATTCATCCCCCCCTGCACCCACTACAAGGGGGGAGTCCTTTCTCGCACCTACTATTAAGTTAGGATCGGTATGGAAGATTCCAAGGAAGGCGAATGCACCCTTCAACTTCTTGATGGTTGCTAAAAGAGCATTTTTTATGTTCTTGGACTTAATGTAATATCTCTCAAGAAGGTGGGCTATCACCTCGCTATCGGTTTGGCTTGTGAAGTTATGACCTTCATCAGATAGTAGTCTCCTAAGTTCTTGATAGTTTTCTATTATACCGTTATGAACAATTGCTATCTCACCCTCACATGAAGTATGTGGATGAGCATTCTCTTCTGTGATACCACCATGTGTAGCCCATCTTGTATGGGCTATACCTACCTTCCCTTTCAGCTCTAAGGCATCCGATGGACCTTCACCTATCTTTCCTGTACTCTTCCTAATATTGATCTTATCTAGAATCGTAGCCAAGCCCCAAGAATCGTAGCCTCTGTACTCAAGCTTCTCTATCCCCTTTAACAGGATAGGGGCTGCATCTCTATCGCCGACGTACCCTATGATCCCGCACATATGAACTACACATATCTGTACAGATGAGTTTAAAAATTCCATAGCGCTTTGATATGTTACTGCTATAATCTAATTCTAAAGGGAGTAACCTTATTTTGCTCTTGGAAAAAAGACTTGTCTATTAACCACTATAAATATATTTATAATAGTTTTTTATAGGTATAATCATGGAAAAAGAGCTCGTGACGATCGGAGATAAGGATGGTCCGATGATGAAGAGTATTCTGATCTTCGATGAACCTTCATCTCTAAGACCGATCCTAAACCCTCTTGGTTGGGAGATTCTTAATCTGCTAGCCCAAAAACCTATGTATCCTGCTGAGATATCGAGGTTGCTCAAAATACATGAACAGAAGGTATACTATCACATAAGGCAGATGCGTAAGATAGGCCTCTTATCTGTTGAGAAGGAGGAGTTCATAAAAGGTGCATTGGCTAGATATTATAGGGTTTCTTATCCTGCTTTCGGTGTTGAATTGCCCTTTGGGGAGAAGAGGCAGAACCTTCCAATCTCTCCATTTATGGACGAAAAGATGGTTTCTTTCTTCGATGAATTTCTGCTTTCAGGTATCTTCGAAGGATGTATAGTGGTTGGATCTCCTGAACCTCACGGTCCGTATAAGGCATCTGCAAGGGATGGGCATTACGCAGTTCAGTTGGCTTTTTACCTAGGTCAATTCAGCGGGATGCCAAAGAATTTCATCGTTAAGCTCGATGCTGATGTTAAAGCGGAGAAGGAGGAGAGAAATAACCTTATTTTAATAGGGGGGCCTGGGACGAATCTCATCACTGCAGATATCAACAGGCATCTTCCTATAAGGTTCAACGAGGAAAATTACTGGGCTGGATTGTCTGATGGGAAGGGGAGGACTTTCAATAGTGACCGTGATGGACTCATAGCGAAGATACCCAACCCCTATGATGAGAAAAAGTGCATGATCGTTATGGCAGGTTTAAAATACATAGGTACGAAGTCGGCCGTCATAGCTATAACGAACTTTAGTAAAGAAGTCTTGAGGGACTACTATGGTGAGAGACAGTGGGCTACCGTAATCCGTGGATTCGACCTTGATGGAGACGGTAAGGTTGACTCCATCGAAAAGTTATTGTAAACGATTATAGGTGTATTAATAATTTAGGAGGAATAGATAGTTGGATTTTTCTCAGGAGTTGATTACAACTTTGCATACTATTTCTGTCGATGGAGATGAACTGGAGAAGAGCTTGATGGAAAATACTGTAGAACGCCCAGTCTCTCTTGTGCTCCCGATGTTATATGAAGAGATAAAGAAGCCCGCCTTATCAAATATTATCGATAATCTTAACAAAGCCAAGTACATTAAAGAAGTCGTAGTGGCTCTTTGTGCGAAGGATAAGGAAGAATACCAAGATGTAGTAAACTACTTCAGTCGTCTAAACTTATCTAAGATTATAGTCTGGTGCAATGGGTATAAGGTGCAAGAGGTGCTTACCAGTCTTAAAGAAAGGGGGATGGATGTAACTTCCTTCGCTGGAAAGGGCATGGATGTTTGGATCGCTTTAGGTATAGCAAGCCTCGATTCTTACGCAATAATTCTACATGATGCTGATATCGTTAACTATGAACCTAAAATACCTATGAAGTTGCTCTTCCCGATAGTCGAGCCAAACCTCGACTTCTTCTTCAATAAAGGGTACTACGCAAGGATAGACACCATAAACGATAGAGTTATGTATGGTCGTGTCTTCCGCCTCTTCCTACGTCCACTGATAGAATCCTTTGCAGAAGTAGTTAGCATTCATAGATATCAATTAGGTCTTATACGTTATTTCAGATCCTTCAAATATGCTCTTTCAGGTGAGATGGCAATGACAAGCAACCTTGCCCTAAATATAAGAATACCATGTGATTGGGGGTTGGAAATAGGCCTACTCGCAGAAGTGCATCGAAATGTGGCCATCAAGAGGGTCTGCCAAGTAGACTTAGGCATCTATCAGCATAAACATCATGGAATGAACTTATTGGATAGAATGTGTGAAGACATACTATGCACATTACTTCGTGTTTCGACTGAAGAGCATGGTTTAAAAATATCTAGGACGATGTTAATGAGCCTGCAAGTGGCCTACCGACGCATAGCCCAAGATGCGATCAGGCAATACTATGCTGATGCTATCTTCAATAGTTTAAAATACGACAGAAATCTGGAAGAGTTGATGGTAGATAAATTTGCTGAGGTTATCAGAAAAGCAGGAAATAAATATTTGTACGAACCATACAGAAGACAGATCCCAGACTGGTTGCGTGCACTCTCTGCTATGCCAAAATTACGTGAGAGACTACAGAATGCTACGTTACTTGACTTGGAAGAAGTAAAATTGACGCCATGAGACCTTCATAGTATTTTAGCGCTAAAATTTCATTAAGGTAAAAGGAATTTTCGATATTGTTATAGATAAAAAGGAAAATAGATTTGACAAATCGATAAAATTCTGTAACTTTTTCACATTTATATATAATTAAAATTCATGAAAGGAATGAGGATGGTATGGAGATCCATCTAAGACCAGAAATACTTGAAAAGATCGATGAATCGAGGCCTGTAGATATAATCGTAGGCATACTAACTAAGAATGTAGAGCCAACGATAGTCCATGTTCTCAACGTAGTCAGCATTGGTTTGATTGAGCGTTTCCCACACCAAAATAATCTGGTTATAGTTTCTAATGGCTTTTCCAGCGATAGGACGACAGAGATGGCCAAGCTCTTTGGCCTCCCTCCTAGAATTAACAAGATGGTACTGGATCAGGTAATAGGTTCAGGCAAGGGAAATGGAATAAGAACCATAATGGAAGTCGCTTATCAAGCCAAGGCCAAGGCAGTAGCTCTCGTAGATGGAGACCTCCTGAGCATAAAGCCTGACTGGATAAGCCTTATGATCGAGCCCGTTATGTTCGGGATAGCAGACCTGGTAGTCCCCCACTATGTCAGAGACAAATATGATGGCGTAATAACAAACAACTTAGCATATCCCTTCACTAGAGCCCTTTACAATATCTATGTAAGGCAACCTATAGGCGGCGACTTTGGATTGTCCTTTCCTCTGATAGAGAGATTACTAGAGCATCCATTGTTTCCTCAGGATTTTGGGATAGATATCTTTTTAACGACTGTCGCTGCGGCCGAGAGGTTCAATCTCCAAGAAGCAATCCTAGGCCTTAAACTTCATACATCCACCTCTGGTTACATCGATCCGGGAGCGCATCTTACTCTAATGTTCAGACAGGTAGTAGGCACTATGTTCGACCTAGCCATCTTCTATGAAAAATTCTGGAAGGAAGGGATGAATACAGTGAGTATCCCCCGAAGAAAAGGGAAATACTATGGACAGATGCCTGTTCCTGTAAAAGTAGATCTTGAAAGGACTATCGGGCTTTTTAAGGATGGTTTTAAAGACTATAAAGAAGTCTTGAAGAATAACTTGGAGAATGAAATCTTTAAGAATGTAGAGAAGATGATCAGAGACAGAGAATCGATGAGCTCTTCCCTATGGACAAAGATCGTGTATTCGCTCTTCCGCTCATACAAAAACTCAGAAGAGAAAAATAGAGCAGATATTCTTGATGCCCTTCGAGTTATATGGATGGGAAGATTCTCAAGTTATGTTTTAGAGACAAAAGATATGAGTTACGATGGCGCCATGGAGATCATCGAAGGACAGGCCGAAATGTTCGAAAAAGAAAAGAGGAATCTGATCGACTTGTGAGTAAATCTTCGGTTCGATATAACTGATTTGATAGCTGGAATATCTGACAGAACTAAAAAGGTTTTTTAAGTGTGACCTAACAAGGATAATAGAACAAAGAATATAGTGAAAATCGAATGAGTGAATTCAAGCATATAGTTAGAATCAGCGGAAAGAACCTAGATGGGATGAAGAAGGTAGCGGCTGCTTTAGCAGATGTCAAAGGCATAGGGTACAATTTGGCCAATAGTATAGTGAGTGGCCTTAAGATCGATAGTAGAATGAGATTAGGAAACCTTAGCGATAAGCAAATTTTAGAAATCCAACAGTACATTAAAGATCCGACAAAGATAGGCGTTCCGACCTTTATGTTAAACCACAGGAAGGATCCAGAAACAGGCGTCGACTCTCACTACATAGGTTCAGACTTAGATCTTACTATCAAGATGGAGATAGATCGTGAGAGGGCACTCTTAAGTTGGCGTGGCGTGAGACATTCATTAGGCTTGAAGGTAAGGGGGCAACGCACAAGAACTTGTGGAAGGAAAGGTAGAGCGGTTGGCGTAAGAAAGAGAACATTGTAATAATGGTGATTTTGTGGGCGATCCTAAGAAACCTCGTAAGAAATATACTACACCTAAGATGCCGTGGCGTAGCGATCAACTATCTCAAGAACTATATCTCGTTGGGACGTATGGATTAAGAAACAAACATGAACTATGGAAGGCACATACAGAACTCTCAAAGATGAGAAAGCAAGCAAGAACGCTGCTAGCTGAGCCTCCTGAGATAAGGATAAAAGTAGAGAAAAAACTTCTTTCATCTCTTAGCAGAAGAGGCATAATAACAGATAATAAGGCAAGCGTGGATGATGTCCTTGATCTGACGATTGAAAACCTATTAGAGAGGCGCCTCCAGACTATCGTATGGAGGAAAGGTATCGCTGTATCTTCTTACCAAGCTCGTCAAATGATAAACCACAGGCATATAATGGTAGGCGATAGAATATTGACAAGGCCCGGGTATATGGTTAAGAGAGATGAAGAAGAAGGGGTTAGGTTAAGCGAAAGCAGTCCCTTTAGAAAGCAGATAATGTCTACATGAGATGAGTGAGAAATGAGTGAGAAAGCTACAGAGGTAAAAGAAACATGGGGTACAGCTCATATCTATAGCTCTTACAATAATACAATAGTGCATATAACGGACTTGACAGGTGCCGAGACCATAGCCTTCAGTTCAGGAGGGATGCATGTAAAAGCACAAAGGCTAGAATCGTCCCCTTATGCTGCTATGAGGTCTGCCGCTGATGCCGCTGATAAAGCAAAAGCAAAGGGCATAAATGCCATTCATATCAAGGTTCGTGCAGTGGGAGGTACAGGTCCTAAAACTCCAGGACCAGGCGCTCAAGCCGCTATCAGAGCATTGGCTCGTTCAGGCTTTAAGATAGGAAGGATAGAGGATTGTACACCCATACCCCACGATACGACTAGGAAACCAGGTGGCAGGAGAGGGCGGAGAGCGTAACGAAGTTTTAGCTTAGAAAGTATATAAATAAGATTGGGTTCGTATAAAAAAGGTACCATGTTTAATCAAGATTAGTTAGAGGGGTTCAATTCGTGGTGAAGTTGCAGATAATAGAGCAAGATGAAAAGGAGATCAAGGTGATATTCAAAGATATCCATAGAAGTTATGTGAATGCCATACGTCGTTTTGCGATCTGTGAAGTGCCTACAATAGCTATAGACGAAGTTGTTGTACTTGAGAACTCTTCTGTGATGTACGATGAGCTTATAGCCCATAGACTTGGTCTGATCCCCCTTAAGACTGACCTCACAAGGTACTCTCTGCCTGAAGAGTGTGACTGCAAGAGTGCCCTCGGTTGCACCAAGTGTAGAGTCCTCCTCGTTTTAGATGTAGAGGCAGGTAATAGAACCAGAGTCGTTTACTCTGGTGATCTGAGGTCTGAAGACGATTTTGTAAAGCCCACCAGCGACTCCATACCTATAGTAAAGCTAGCTCCTAAGCAGGCAATAAAACTTGAGGCATATGCCAGATTAGGAAAAGGAAAAGAGCATGCTAAGTGGCAACCTGCAACAGTCTCAGTCCTAACGCCAGTTTCTGAAGAAGAAGACACCTATATGTTATACATAGAGTCCTTAGGTTCATTGCCATCTAGCGAAATTTTATCGAAGGCCACTGAAATCTTATATAAAAAACTTTTAGAGTTTGCCGAGAAGTCAAAGAGCGTGATGTAGTTTGAGTAGAATCGAGAATCTTATTTTAGATAACACAATTCATAATCTAAGGCAAGCATATAAGAAGAGTCGGGCGCCTATTTGGCTTGCTGCGGTGAAGTACCTATCAAAGTCGAGTTCAAGGAGACCATCAGTGAATATAGGAAAGATCTCTAGACTGACGAAGGAGGGTAATGTGGTGCTTGTTCCGGGGAAGGTTCTTGGGGGTGGAGTTATCACACATAAAATAACTATAGGAGCGTATAGCTTTTCAGAAAAGGCTTCTTTGAAGATTCAGAAGGCAGGCGGCGATAATATTACTATATCCGAGTTCATAAAAAAATTCCCTAATGGAGGGAGGGTGATCTTGGTTGGCGGTTAGCGATATGGAGAAAGCTAAAATCATGGTTGTAGATGCTCAAGGGCATATTGCTGGAAGGTTATCCTCTTATATAGCTAAATCCCTACTGAAAGGTAACAAAGTTGTTGTAGTGAATGCCGAAAAAACTTTACTATCTGGACGGAAATCGAGCATTATCAATCAGTATTTAAAAAGACTGGAGATTGGCAGTGTTATAAATCCTCGCCACGGCCCCCTTCATCCAAGGAGACCCGATACTATGCTGACAAAGATGGTCCGCGGGATGCTTCCATACCGAAAGGCTAAAGGTCTAGAGGCTTTAAAGAGGCTAAGAGTATATATCAGCATACCGGAGCAGTACAATTCGGTAGAAAAGGCCGTGTTCGAGAAAGCTTTAGCTACGAAACCCTTATCTTTCTATCTGACATTAGGAGATGTCGCTTCAAGGCTAGGTTGGAAGGGTAAATGATAAGATTGACTAACCATGTGAAATTATATTCAGGTTCAAGGAAGACGGCAAAGGCTACAGCTGCTATTCAAGTTGGGAGTGGAAGGATTAAGATAAACAAAGTTCCTGTAGAGCTGATAATGCCCAAAGCGGCCAGGGATTTAATACTTACCCCACTAATATTGGCTGGAGACCTCCGTGATAAGGTAGACATAGATGTAAAGGTAAAGGGTGGAGGTTTCATGGGTGGGGCTGAAGCTGCTGCCATAGCAATATCTCGAGCGCTCGTAGATTGGGGTAAAGATTCTGAATTAAAACAAAGGATAACAAAGTTCGATAAAAATCTTCTAGTTGAGGACCCAAGACGTAAAGAGCCTAAAAAGTTTGGGGGTCCGGGGGCTAGAAGGAGAAAGCAGAAGTCATATAGGTAATTCGAACTTAAAAATACGATCGAAAAGATAGATGAGAGCGTATTAAAATAAGCATTTAACTTTACCTCGTTAATATTAATTAACAAATAAAAAATTGATAGTTAAAAATGATTATTAACTAGCAAAAAATTTTAAGTTAATGTTAATTAATAAACAACACTAAAAAGGTTTAAATTGGTTACCAAATGTTCTTATCCTAACATATTAAAAGGAGGCAGTCGTATATGTTAATCCCTATTCGATGTTTTACATGTGGTTCATTGATAGCAGACAGATATGAAGAATTCACTAAGAGGGTGAAGGAAGGAGAAGAGCCGGGCAAGGTCTTGGATAGCATGGGAATAAAGAGATACTGCTGCAGAAGGATGCTTTTATCCAATGTGGATATCATAGACCGAGTCTTGTCCTACTATGAAGTTCTTGCAGAAAGGCGTGCTGAATATGATTTGGAGCAGTATTAAGGTGTAAGAATTGAGAAGAACTTTGATCGAATCTATTAAGGCAAGGATCTGCTATGATAGTAGAGGGGATGAATCGATAGAGGTCGATGTGAAGGTTGATGGAGTCGTCGGAAGGGCTTGTGCTCCAAAGGGGGCAAGTGTTGGAAGACGCGAGGCAGTCAACTTCAACCCTGCTGGAGTTGAAGCTACCTTAAGACTTCTCTTTGAATACTCACCAAAATTGATAGGATTGGATTCTTCTGACATTCAGTTGTTAAGTCAGGTGTTGAGAGAGATAGATGGTACAGAAAACTTTAGTCGGATAGGTGGAGCTGCTGCATATGCCATAACTGTAGCGACAGCTGAAGCCACGGCAAAAGCCAAAGGAATTCCCCTTTACAAATTACTATCGCCAGAAGGAGATTATTCTATGCCTTACCCTTTGGGCAATGTCTTATGTGGGGGAAAGCATGCTGGCCGTGGTGCTCCAGACATTCAAGAGTTCCTAGTCTGTCCTGTTGGTGCAAAGAGCATAAAAGAGGCACTAAAGGCGAATATGATGGTGCATAAAGAAGTGAGGAAGCAGATCGAGAAGAAGGATCCATATTTCACAGGTGGTAAGGGAGATGAAGGAGGCTGGACACCCCATGTAAAGGATGAAGAAGCCTTTGAATTGGTATCATCTTCATTAAAGATGGTTTCTGATGCTCTTGGAATAGATATAAGGCTAGGAAACGATTTTGCCTCTTCTTCGTTTTGGGACGATGATAAAAAGATGTATGTTTATAGCAGGGCTGGAGTCGAACGATCGCCGGGTGAACAGTTGGAATTTATTATGGATTTAGTGAAGAAATACAATCTATTTTATCTGGAAGACCCCTTCCAGGAGGAGGCTTATGATGAATTTGTAGAATTGACGAAGAAGCTAAGAGGAGTGTATATTGTGGGCGACGATCTCTTCGTAACAAATACATCACGTCTGTTAAAAGGTGCCAAAATAGGTGCTGGGAATGCTGCTATTTTAAAGGTAAACCAAGTAGGGACTTTGGGGGATGCCATAGAATTTGCTGCAAGTGCAAGGGAGTGTAAATATGCATTGATCACATCCCATAGATCAGGTGATAGTACCGATGTTCACTTAGCCCATATAGCTATAGCAACTCAGTCAGAGATGATCAAATGTGGGATAGTAGGGGGAGAACGCTTATCAAAACTTAATGAACTATTAAGGATAGACGAAGAGATTGGCGGATGTTATATGATAGGCTTGGAGGTGTGAATGATCTTTGTCTTATAAGAAGGATTACGAAGAAAAGGATGAAAGTGGCTCATCTGAGAAGCTCGTGATCGCCCAACTGCCAGAGAGAACTATACTTGCAACGGGCATTAGGGTTGGAACTGTAGTCAAGACAAAGTATATGGAGAATTTCATCAGCAGAACCAGACCTGATGGTCTACACATCATAGACCTTGATAAAATCTTATCAAGAATTGATATAGCTGGGAGGTTCATAGCAAGATCCGATATCAAACGTACCGTTGTTTGTTCTGCAAGAGAGTATGGGAAGAAACCTGTCGAGATGTTCTGCTCATTGACTGGAGCGATTCCCATGATAGGAAGGTTTATGCCTGGCACATTTACAAACCCGCTATTCGCTGGTCATATCGATCCAGAATTGGCAATCGTCACAGATCCCTTGATAGATGCTCAAGTTGTGGAAGAAGCATCGAATATAGGTGTGCCTGTAATTGCCATATGTGACACAGATAACGTCACTTCTAATACGGATCTGGTAATCCCAGGCAACAACAGGGGGCGAAGGGCGCTAGCTGCCATCTTTTGGTTGTTGGCTAGAATAGTTCTAATTCACTCAGGAGCTTTATCGCCAGATCAGCAATTGGATCATTCTATAGAGGACTTTGAAACAAAAATTATAGAGGAATAAACGAGATGAGATTGAGGCATCCGGCTGTAGCAGGTCTTTTCTACTCATCGGATCCAGATGAAATAAGAAAGAGCATAAAAGAGTCTTTCCTACATAGAATCGGTCCAGGAAAGGAGCCTCCGACTAGTGAGGTCGTCGGCCAGAAGGTTGCTCTAGTTTCACCACATGCAGGATATATATATTCGGGCCCAGTAGCGGCCCATGGATACTATGCCTGCTCTTTCCTGAAGAATATAGAATTAGTAGTGATAGCAGGTCCTAACCACCATGGGATCGGTAGCGGTATAGCGACCGTTAAAGAAGGGGTATGGGAGACGCCTTTGGGAAAGGTCGAGGTCGATAGTGATACAGCAAAGTGCTTGGTCGAATTTTCTGGTATTGTAGACTTCGATGAATCTGGCCATAGACATGAGCACTCCATCGAAGTTCAGATACCATTCCTCCAGTACATATATGGGAGTAAGTTCAAGATACTGCCCATAAGCATGATGCTCCAAGATATGACCACATCGTTAGAAGTTGGTAAAGCGATAGCAAGTTGTGTAAAAGACAAAAAAGTATTATTGATAGCCTCTTCAGACTTCACCCATTACGAAGAACATGAAGTTGCTTCAAGAAAAGATTTCGAAGTTATCAAAGCGATATTACAAATGGATATACCCAGACTTTACAATACTATTGAAGAGTTCAATGTAACTATGTGTGGATATGGACCCGTAGCAGCAATAATTACAGCGGCTAAAGAATCGAATATGACAAAGGGGCAGCTCCTAAAGTATGCAACAAGTGGCGATATAACGGGAGATTATAGCAGTGTAGTTGGATATGCATCGATAATATTCCAGTGAAAGTATTTTTGAAGTATTTTGCCAGAGCGCCGGGCAAGATGATCATTACTGGAGAGCACTTTGTAGTTCATGGTTCCTTTGCTCTTGCTGCTGCCATTGATAAAGGCGCTTTAGTAAAGGCTGAGGCCTTTGAGGATATTGAAGTTAAATCAAAGGAGCTAGGCTTGGTTGCTTCGGACATAAAAGTTCCTCACCCCCTTAAACCTACAATAGAAGCTATTAAAGCTACTTTAGAATTTATAGGAGAAAAAAGAGGGGTTAAGGTAGAAATAAATTCTGATATACCCGCCTCTTCAGGTCTTGGTTCATCTAGCGCAGTAGCTGTAGCAACAGTTGCTGCTACATCCTCAGCTCTTGGTCATGATCTGTCTCCAGAAGAGATAGTACATTTGGCTACTATATCGGAAAGGATTACTCATGGCAAGCCATCGGGTATCGATGTGAATGTCTCAGTCTATGGCGGAGTCATCTTATTTAAGATTGGAGAGAAAGTTAAGCTAATAAAACTAGACAGAGATATAGAATTTCTTGTGGGATACAGTGGGATCGAACGACAGACATCTAAGATGGTTGCCAAATTTTCCGAGATGAAGCGAATGTACCCCAACTTCTTCGCCTCTTTGGTTTCTTCATCTAGTTGCCTTACAGAGATAGCAACAGATGCTTTGACTAAGAATGATCTTACCACTCTGGGCTCTATAATGAGCCTTTTTCATGTAGTTTTAAACCAAATGGGAGTGTCGATAGAAGAGTTGGATTATATGGTTGAGAAGGCCCTTGAGGTAGGATGTATTGGAGCAAAACTCACTGGTGCTGGTGGGGGGGGATGCATCATAGCTTTACCTAAATCTGGAGAGGCGAGAATTGTAGCTGAGCACCTAAAAAAGAAGGGCATGAACATATCTATCGTCAAAATACCTTGTATGGGTGTCGAAGTTTGGAAAGAAGAGAGATAGTAATAGTCAAACTGGGGGGGTCTCTGATCACCCATAAAGATACACCTCTCTCAATAAATTTAGAGATACTAGATATAGTAAGCAACGCCCTATCAAAATCAGATCTGCCTTTCGTCTTGGTTCATGGCGGTGGGTCTTTTGGGCACTATTTTGCTGAGAAGTACGGCTTAAAGCTCAAATCATCAAGGGTGTCAGCTGAAGGGGTAGCCAAGACCAAATTGGCTATGCTGAAGCTCGACCTTAAGATCTTGCATAGTTTAGACAGTCACGGGATGATTCCCTATCCTTTACCACCATCCAACTTTTTGG
>JAKLZD010000092.1 GCA_024256245.1 Candidatus Methylarchaceae archaeon HK01M | reverse complement strand
TAGAAGACTAACAGATGTAACAGAAAGTCTGCCTGAAATCGTTGAAATGGTAAAGAAAAATTTGAAAGCGAAGGAAGTGATTTTTGAAGGTGAAGTTATTGCTATTAACAGTCTGGGCCATCCACTTCCCTTTCAGCATTTGATGCGGAGATTCAAAAGGGTTCATGAGATAGAAGATATAATCAAAAAAATACCTGTGAAACTTTACGTATTTGACATCTTATATCTTAATGGAGAAAGCCTGATTTCATTCCAGTATTCAAAAAGGAGACAAATTTTAGATGAGAATTGTGGAGAAATACCGTTAACAGATCAGATAGTAAGTAACAACTTGGAAGAAACTGAACAGTTCTTAAAAAAGTCGATGAACTCTGGACATGAGGGACTGGTAGCGAAAAGACTTGACAGCGAATATATGCCAGGAATTCGTGGAAAACTCTGGCTTAAGATAAAACCTATCCTCGAACCCTTAGACTTGGTCATTGTTGCCGCTGAGTATGGTTATGGCCGAAGACATGAATGGCTTTCAGACTATTATCTGGCTGCGCGAGACGCTGAAACAGATGAATTCTTAACTGTTGGGAAAACTTTCAAAGGATTGACGGACACCGAAATCATTGATATGACAAGGCGACTTAAAGAACTCGCCATAAAGGAAGAGCATAGAAGGGTAATCGTGATTCCTAAGATAGTCGTTCAGGTCTCTTACAATGAGGTACAGAAAAGTCCAAAATACGAGTGTGGCATGGCGTTGCGTTTTGCGAGAATAGAGTCTATAAGAGAAGACAAGACTACTGAAGAAGTAGATACTATACAGAAAGTCAGAGAGATCTACGAAAAGCAGTTTCTTAAAAAGGGCAGATATAAAGCTGGCGGATTAGACTTTACTGTCAGATAACAAGATTATTCAGTTGGAGCACTTTTCAACCCCTATTTTTTAAATATCAAACTTGATATCAAACTTGATAATCCAAATTATTCCCTTAGAGAAAAATTGCACATTGCTTTCGTTATAGGGACAGAGTTACTCTAAGACTGCATAAAAGAGGGCTCCCTCTCCATTATCGATGGGTTCAACTTTTTCCTATGAATCGAGTTGGTTTAAATCACTTCTTCTTGCTCGCAACTCTATTGGCTATCAAGGCAGCAAAGGCGCCTGCACCCACACCATTGTCGATGTTTACGACGGATAGTCCAAGAGAGCATGATTGTAGCATAGTCATCAAGGCGCTTACTCCCTTTTCTCCAAATCCAAAGCTCAAGGACGTTGGAACTCCTATAACGGGGATGTCTACGAGGCTAGAGACCAGAGATGGTAATGCACCTTCCATGCCCGCAACCACTATAAGGGCATCTACACCTTTCTTCAGCATTTCTTTCAAAGGTTCGAATAGCCTATGAATTCCAGCAACGCCTACATCGTAAGCAGTGAGTACTTCACAACCGATCTCTTCAGCGATCACCCTTGCCTCCTCTGCTACTGCAAAATCGGATGTTCCTGCAGTTATTATCCCAACCTTTCCTCCCGACCTCTCTAACTTAAAGCCCTTTTTTCTCATTACAATTATCTTCGATCTCTCATTTACAAGTAGATCGATATCAGATTTTACTATCTTTCTCATCGCTTTTATACAATCATCATCTGCACGGCTTACTATCGCCCTTCCTTTTTTATTCGTTACATGAAGAGCGATTTTTACAGTCTCTTCAGGTAATTTTCCAATAGCAAGTATTATCTCAGGAATTCCTTTCCTGAACTCTCGACCAATATCTACCTTTGCTATATCACTTATCTCCTCGATAGCCGATAACTTCAAAGATAATTCTGCTTCATCGACAGAAATCTCTCCTTTGGCAAGCCTTTCCAGAATCTTTCTCATTTTATCTTCGTTAGGATTCGGTATTATTTTATTCTTTACTCTATCTCAGCAAAACTTAACTTATTGGTAGATTTCTTAAAGATGAGATGGTTCAAGAGCGTGTACTCGTCATCGACTGCCAAGTTGCAGGGGTATCTGGAGATATGATACTGGGTGCTCTAATCGATCTGGGGACCGATGCCGATGAAGTTAAAGAAGTGATGAAGTTGGCTGGAAGATACATTGGAGGGGTCAAGAGTTTAGATGTGAAAGTAAAGGATGTAAAAAGGAGGGGGTTCAGAGCGAGAGGGGTCGAAATAAGAGCAGAAGAGGACTATGAGCATAGAAAAGGGGCAGAAGTCAAAGAGGCTATAGTGGAATGTGCAGAAGAATGTCTTAAAGTTGATGCAAGAAACTTTGCAATCGATGTCATAGACACTTTGATAGAAGCTGAATCGAAGGTACATGGAGAGGATCCTAAAGATGTTCATCTACATGAGTTGGGGTCTGTCGACACAGTGGCAGATATAATTGGCGCGGCCTTCTTATTGGAAAATTTGAAGCTATTTGATGATGTAAAGATATACTCAACGCCAGTTGCTATTGGAGGAGGAACTTTTAGATCGTCAGAAGGAATTATGGCTAGCCCTTCACCAGCAGTTTTAGAGATATTGAAGTCGAAAGGATTTCTTATAATAGGGGGGCCCATAGATTTTGAGTTATCCACACCTACAGGAGCATCGATACTTGTCAACATAGCCGAGCCAGTTTCTTCATACCCTCTATTCAAACCATCTCATACAGGATATGGTGCAGGAAGAATGGACTTTACTGAAATCCCTAACATACTGCGCATGACTTTAGGTGAAGCAATGCCAAGAAACTTTTCCGATGAGATCTTTACGATAGAGACGAATGTCGATGATGTAACTGGCGAAGTAATAGGTTACACTATCGATAAGTTGATGGAAGAGGGGGCGAAGAGCGTATCTATAATCCCAATCTACACTAAAGGAAATAGACCCGGGCAGATAATTCAAGTTATAACAGATGGCCAGAATGTAGGTCATCTATCCAGAGTATTGATGGCCGAGACAGGCACTTTAGGCGTGCGTGTAATCCCTTGTAAAAGGCATATCTTATTAAGAGATTTCTTTGATATAAAACTGAACATAGACGGAATAGAAAGACCGACAAAGGTAAAGGTTTCAAGGGACGAAGATGGCAAGATAATCAGGATAAAGCCGGAGTATGCAGATGCTAGAAGGATAGCGAAGGAAGTCGGATTACCATTAAGGGAGGTCCTAACCCTTGCAGAAGAGGAGGCACGCTCCATCTTAAAGTTAAAGGAAGAGAAAATATGATATTGAACTTAACTACTCAGAGAAAGTTCGATGAACTTGTAAATTTCTTCAAGGATAAAGGAAAGGTCTTAGTTGCTTTCTCAGGAGGGGTAGACAGCTCTGTAGTTACAGCCTTGGCAAAGGCCGTCTTGGGGAGTGAAGTAACAGCTGTAACAGCGAGTTCTATCACCTTACCTCCTTGGGAACTCGAAAACTCGAAAAAGATGGCAGAAGTGATAGGCGTTAAGCATATAATAGTCGATATAGATGAATTGGCGAATTCACTTTTTACAGAAAATCCGCCCGACAGATGCTATTATTGTAAGAAAGAATTGATAGTCATGCTCAAGAAAGTAGCGAAGAAAGAGGAAGCAAGAGTGATAGTCGATGGCACGAATGCCGATGATCTTAAGGGACATCGACCAGGAGCCTCGGCTTTGGAAGAAGAGGGTGTTTATAGCCCCCTTGCTTTAGTAGGACTCACGAAGAGAGAGGTAAGAGAGATAGCGATCAATCTAAAACTTCCAAATGCTGATAAACCTTCTATGGCTTGTTTAGCTTCAAGGTTCCCTTATGGTCAGAGGATGACCTACGAAAGCATCAACAGGGTTGCTGAAGCTGAAAAGTATATAATGGATCTGGTAAAGGCGAACCAGGTCCGTGTCAGAGACCATAACAATATAGCTCGAATCGAGTTAGGGAGGAAAGATATGAAGCTTCTTTACAATGAAGATTTGATGGATAAAGTAGCGAATAAGTTAAAGTCTCTTGGTTTTAATTACGTTACCATGGATCTGCGGGGCTACCGCTCGGGGAGTATGGACGAAGTGTTGTAACTGTACTTATGCTCTTGATCTATCTATCTTATTCCAAGGGTCTTGTTTGTGATTCCTATGGATTCTTCTTTCGAGTACCCGCCTATCAACGCCCTTATGGCATCCATATTCTCAGGTATGACTATGGCTTCTTGATGGACGCCTATATAGAAGTAGATTTCATCATCTACAACCTTGATCGAATCTTCCCATACAGGTACTTCATATAGATCGTTACGAGGTCTGCCAATCTCCCTTGCCATATCTATGACTTTGGCTGTAGAGTCTATACCCTCTTTACTATTGAGTAGAAGAATTCTTGTTGTATTTCTTAATACGTCCCGCACTTTGTCTTCATTCACTTTCTCCTTGACAGAAACTATCAATGAGTGGAGGTGCATGTTAGTTGTTGGTATCTTCAGAGCCATCGTAACTATATCGATGTTAGGAAGGACTGTGCGTACATCTGGTCCATGATGAGATGGGAGTGCGACAGGGTCAAGAACAACGGCATCTATGGGCCCCCTCTTTGTATCGTCTGGATCGGCAGCCCTTCTAACTATCACAACTCTCGCCCTCTTTATCTTGAAACCTTGATCTAAAGCGTTTAGGACACGGCACAAAGCAGTTGTATTGCATGAGACTACCCTTATACTCCTCTTACCTATAGCGTCATTGAAATTACATTGTGTAACGAAAGAGAAACCTGTAAGCGCATGCTTCTCTCCCCCTTCAAATATGGCCTTTTTATTGAATTTCTGATAAATTGGATTATTCTGGGCACCGATACCTCCAGGCGTAGCATCCACAACTACATCTACTTCCTCCAGTAAGTCGTTCAGCACACCCTTGGGATTTAAGCCGACTTCAGAGAAACTCTTCAAAGATTTATCGTCGGCTGCGTAAAGATCGTAATTTTTTTCCTTCGCCAGACGGGCCTTATAGTCTGCTCTTACCTTTGCTATGCCTTTCAAAACCATATCTGGTTGAAGCACTACAGCATCTGCTATCCTTCTGCCTATTACACCGTAACCGTTCACACCAACCTTGATCATTTTTCAACCCTCTCAGCAGCTCTTTCAAGAGCATCTATAAGAGGCAGGCGCTTCCCAGCTAGGTAAAGGACCAACGCTCCACCTGCTGTGCTCGCGTAATCTATCCATTCTTTTATTCCGAACTTCTGTAATGCCGTGGTTAGATGACCTCCGCTTACTATTGTAGTGCCTAAAGACGAGGCCATAGCCCTTAAAAGTCCTTCGGTTCCTACTTCAAAGCCAGATTTCTCAAAGACTCCAGCAGGACCACTCATGAAGATCGTACCTCCGCTACGGATGACTCTTGAATAAGAATCGATGGTCTTTGATCCAATATCCAAGATTACTTCATCCTTGCCTAATTCATTGACGCTTATCTCCACCCTCTCACCACTACGCTCTACAGCAACATCTTGTGGAAGTTCGAATGTTTGAGGATACATTGCCAGAAGGGATCTGGCCTTCTCTATAATTTCATCCTCTCCACTTATTCCCAGTTTGTACTTGATCTTGTCCATAGCCTTGAAGAAGATGTTTGCGATCAACCCAGATAGTAAGACTTTATCAGCACGGTTATTATTGATAAGCGCTTCTATGGCTTCCATCCTGTCTGTCACTTTTGAACCACCGAGCGCAGTTATAAAAGGCCCCTTCGCAGCAGTCGTTACCCTATTCAAAGCTTTTAACTCCTTTACTACGAGCCTCCCACCACATGTAGGTAGAATATAAGAAAAACCGACAATAGAAGGATGGGCTCTATGGGCGGTAGGAAAAGCATCTAATATGCAAGCATTGAACAGTTTGTAAAGGCGTTGCACAAAGACTGTCTTCGCAGCCTGTTCAGGTTTGAACTCCTTGTTCTCTTCAGCGATAAATCGTAGATTATCCAACAGTAGCACTTCTCCTTTTTTTAGGTTGGCTATTTCCCATCTCGCTGTTGGGCCGAAAATATCTTCAGTAAATTTTACCTCCTTTCCTAAAATATCACTCAATATCGTTGCATGCGGCTCAAGAGATATGTAATCAGGCCTTCCTACACGTCCTTGATGGGACGCTAAAACGACTTTGGCACAATCCAGATCGCGTATCGTTACAGCCGCTTCCTTTATCCTTTCTTTCTCCATAAGTCCTCCAGTATTAGGATCGATTGGTGTATTTAGGTCAACACGTACAAAGACTGTCTCGTCCTCTAAATTCAAATCATCTATAGCTAATAACTTCATAGCTGTATGATAGGATTTATCTTATAAGCTAAATATACTTTTGGTCTTCGTTAATACAAACCAAACAATTCATCAACAGTCTCCCAACCTATTGGGGCGGGTTGATGTTAAGGCCCCTATACCCTATTTTTCCTTTATCTATAACGTATCTGCAATATTTTATTTAATAAGATGTAATACTTGTAAGTTAAATATATATTAATAAGATTTACTTGTAAGTTATGTGTATATCAATAAGATATTTTAAAGAATTTTTATCTTATCAAGATAACAATGAGTTCCAATAGAAATTTATCAATAGCCATAATCAGCATACTCATCCTATCAGCATTCACTACAGCAACCATACCTACAACATCCGCCATAGGTGATCCATACATAATCGTCTATCCTTCTTCAGTCAGCCCTGGACAGACTGTGTATGTCAGGGGCTATCACTTCGAACCTGGAAATACAGTAGATATATACTGTGATGTTGTCGATGAATACCATCATCTTGGTAGTGCACATGTGAACTGGTACGGCAGGTTCTACTTCTCCTTCAAGATGGAGGAGGGCTATCCTGGTACCTGTACAATAATAGCTGTCAACCCCCCTGATGCCTACACTGAAGACATAGAACTTAGTTATACCAATCCTTTAGATCAGAGACTGGTAGACCTCATCGGCAGTCTATCGATAGTAGAGGCTAAGATCGATGACATCTGGGGTAAGGTCGACGAACTAGACTCTTGGTTCGGTACAGATGGGAAATACAATAATACTACACAAATTATAGCAGGAAGTGATAAAGTGACCTTTCCAGATCAACTCTATTTCCATTCTATTATTGACCTACCCTCCGACAAGACTGCCAAGATTACGATAACGATATTGACATGGAATATTGATTCAGGTGAATTTTTAGACTTCCATTACTTTATGGCATCTGTTTCCACTGGAGAGACTATCGCAGACGGAACAAACATATATCCTCCCAAAACCTACGAATTTTGTTTTAAATACAACCTTTCCTTATATGGGCAGGCCAATGCGGGTTCAAATTTTACGGTCAGTTATTGCTACATAGTCGAGTACCAACCTTAAGAGCCGTAAGAGCAATAAGGGTTGCACAGGCAACCCCCACCACTTTTTATTTCATCTATTTGATGAGAAATCTCGTAAAATTGAGTGCCACGCATATACAAATGTCTTCAGTTTAACTTCAAATAATAAGAGGAGGGTTAGAACAGCACCTTCAGCCCAGCTTTATCGTATATCTTCTTCAGTCTCTCTGGAGAATAATCACTGTAATGTCTAGCTAATACCGACTTTGGCGTTCTACCACAAAAGGCATCTATAAAGCGATCAGAAACCCCTAACTCGCCCATAGTCTGACAGAACCAGTCTCTTAAGTCCTTGATCTTCAGTTGTATCTTTGTTTTTTCTCTTGCTATTTTCCAATCTTTCTTTAACTGTTTTGTATCACCTGCGAAAAGTAGTTGACTCTTCAATGCCCTTCTTGAAAGAGAATCTCTGAAAGCTCTAATTGCTTCTTCAGCCTCTTCATTGAAAAATGATACCCATGAGTGTTTTGAAACACCTTCATGAACATGAGGTATGATCATGCTTCTTTCTAAATCTACATCTTTAATTCTGAGGCTTAAGACTTCGCCCTTCCTCAATCCACTAGTAGCCAACATTAAGAAGATCGCTTTACTCCTTAGACATGGTAATGCATCATAGAATACCTTTAGTTCTTCTTTCGTTGCTAATCTTTTTGGGATGAAGTCTTTAGGTGGAAATTTGAAATTGCTAAAGTAATCAGGATAACCTTTGAACTTGCAGTAGGCTTTTAACACTTTAAGTCGATAGCCAAATCCGCTAATAATTCTATCCTTTAAGCTTCTAAGATAATCTTAAATTGAAGGATAATTCTTAGCCTCTCTTATTATTAGCCTTATGAATTTTGCATATTCTTTTATCGTAGATTTGGACTTATTTTGGTCAGAAAGGTATATTTTGAACTTCTTTTCCTCATATTCTTTGAAAAAGGTAGCGATCTTGGGTTCAAATCCTACTGACCACTTCCTGAAATTCATGTATAAGATTCAGTTATCCTTATTTATATGTGGAAGATATTCTTCAGTAATAGGAGGTTGCGGAGTTCGATCCTGACGTAGAAATCCTGGACACCACATTAAGGGACGGTGCTCAGACGTATGGTGTCGGCTTTTCTTTACAAGATAAGCTTAGCATAACTCAACGCCTTGATGAACTAGGTGTGAAGTATATCGAGGGAGGGTGGCCTGGCTCAAATCCAAAAGATGTGGAGTTCTTTAGAACTATCAAGAAAATTCCTCTAAAATATTCAGAAGTAGTAGCCTTTGGTAGCACAAGAAGAAAAGGCCTCTCGCCTAATGAGGATGTAAAATTGGCCTCCCTTCTCGATACTGGTGTAAATACTATGGTAATTTTTGGCAAGTCTTGGGATCTACATATCACTGAAGTATTACAGACAACGCTAGATGAAAATTTGGAAATGGTAAGAGACTCTATAGAATATTTAAAGAAACATGACCTAAATATTATATTCGATGCAGAGCACTTCTTTGATGGCTTTAAGAGTAATCATGAGTACGCTTTAAGGGTAATTAAGACAGCGGAGGAAGCAGGATCAGAAGTAATAGTTCTCTGTGACACGAATGGAGGAACACTAACTCCTGATGTTCAGAACATAGTTGAGAAGGCGAAGGCTGAATTGAAAACTCCTCTTGGGATTCACTGCCATAACGATTCTGGCCTTGCAACTGCCAATACTATCATAGCAATATCGGCGGGAGTGAGGCATATACAGTGTACGATAAACGGTCTTGGAGAGAGATGTGGCAACGCCGATCTCTGCCAAATCTTGCCCATCCTCCATTTTAAGATGGGTCTAAGAGCTCTGTATAATGATAAACCGATAGGCGAACAATTAAAGAATCTATCGACTCTATCAAAGTATGTCTATGATCTGGTAAACCTGCCACCAGATCCTTACCAACCTTACGTGGGAAAGAATGCCTTTGCCCATAAAGGTGGCGTGCATATAGATGCTATATTGAAGCAACCAAAAGCTTACGAGCATATCGACCCAATCTTAGTTGGCAATCGTAGAGAGCTTTCTATCTCAGAACTATCGGGAAGAGCTAGCGTGGTAAATATGGCTCAGGGATTAGGGTTAAAGTTGGATAAGCGAAGCAATGTTGTAGATAAAGTCCTAGAAGAGATAAAGCGCATGGAAGCCCAAGGCTATCGAGTTGAAGATGCTGACGCTACAGTACATTTAATTCTCTTAAGGGCCATGGGCTATGAACTTTATCCCTTTAAAGTCCAGCGTTGGAGCGTTTCCACGATCAAGAATGGAGTTAATTATACAAATGGGGAGATAATGGTTAAAGTCGACGACGAAGTTTTCCATGAGGTCTCTATCGGTGTCGGCCCTGTCCATGCCTTGGATCAAGCTTTGAGAAAAGCCCTACTAAAGCGTTTCCCTCAACTTAAAAATATCACGCTCCTTAACTACAAAGTCACGGTTGTAGACAGTGGCACTGGCACTGCATCCACTGTTAGAACATTCATAGAATTCAAGGATAACGATCTTCAATGGGCTACCACTGCTCTATCTGAGAATATAATCGAGGCTAGTGCCACAGCTCTTATAGATGGGTATGCCTATAGATTGATATTGAATGAGATAAGAGGATCGAAATTATAGTCGGTAACTCCCAGACTTCTTCTATCAGTAAAAAATTATACCA